>DROB01000237.1 GCA_011321985.1 Gammaproteobacteria bacterium
ATATCGGTCATAATATATCGAATGCAGCGGTCTATACAGATTTCAATGCCCTGTCACGCCTGAAAGCAGATGCGGCTCAACAGTCTGGTCCAGGAAAAGATATCGAGAAATCAGAAGAAACGAATAAAAAAGTTTCTGGTCAGATCGAGGCCATGTTTTTTCAGATGGTACTCAAGTCTATGAGAGATGCACAGTCGGTCGGTGACTCACCTGAATCAGACCAGACCCGGTTCTACCAGGATATGTTTGATAAACAGATAACGTTAGAGCTGTCACAGAATAATGGTAATGGTACAGGGCTGGCTACGATGATCGAGAGACAGATATCAGGTGTAGACAGAACCAGGATACCTGATGGACCTGCGACAGAAAATATCGAATTGATACGAAATCAGATAAACCGTTCATTGAACTTGAATGGACAGAGTGATGACAGGGAGTAGATGATATGGCGAGCAGCAGTTTATTAGGTATCGGTACTTCCGGGTTGCAGGCATTCCAGAGTTCTCTGAATACCATCGGTAATAATATAGCGAATGTCAATACTGATGGTTACAGTAAACAGGCGGTCGAACTGGCTACGCGTTCACCACAGATAAACGGTTTTGGTTTTACCGGTTCAGGTGTAGAGGCGGTAACTATCACTCGTTCTTTTAATGCTTTTATTGAGACTAACCTGCGTAACAGTACTTCTTCAGCCGCAGAATTTGAGGCGTTCCATGCACTGGCAACACAACTTGACAATGTCGTTGCTGATTCAGATGCCGGAGTCGCCAGTTCCATGCAACGATTTTTCGATGCGATGCAGGATGTGGCTGATTCACCTTCGACGACGGCAGCTCGTGAGGTCCTGCTCAATGAAGCAGATAATCTGGCTGATCAATTTAATGAACTGTCCTCCTGGTTTCAAAGTGTCCGTGGGCAGGCAAACAGTGCGATAAAAAGTGATGTTACAGAGATAAACCGGTTGAGTAGTGCTATCGCCGAATTAAATGAAACCATCATCACAGATGAAGGCCGTTCTGGTGGGCAGCCTGCTAATAGCCTGCTGGATAGACGTGATGTCCTGATCCGTGACCTGTCTGAACTGGTCTCCGTCACTACATTACGCCAGGATGATGGATCTCTGAATGTCATGGCAGGTAACGGGCAGGTACTTGTGGTCGGTAATAAAGCGACGACACTGGAGACTTTTATCGTTGCGGGTGATCCGAATCAACTGGGCATCGCTATCAGAGGCAGTGGCGGTACACTTGTTCCCATAACCGAGCAGATGTCTGGTGGCCGTCTGGGTGGTACATTAAACTTTCGCGATCGTATGCTTGATCCAGCGAGCAACAGTCTGGGCCTGACAGCGATCGGATTAAGCCAGTTCATCAACGAGCAGCAGAACAGTGGTATGGATATCGATGGCCTGCTAGGTAATGACTTTTTTAAATCAGGACAGCCGCAGGTTCAGACTCTGGCGGGTGCTCCGGGTAGTGTTCTGGTCGCATTCGATGATGTATCGCAACTGACGAATAATGATTATAAATTTCAGTTCAATGGCGGAGCATGGCAGTTAACGCGCAGTGATACCAATCAGGTTATCGCCATGACGGGGTCGGGCACTGCGGCTGACCCTTTTATCGCAGACGGGATAAGCCTGGAGGTAACGGCTGCTCCGGCAAACGGTGACTCCTTTATCATACGTCCAACACGTACGGGCGCGGTTGACATGGAGATGGTCCTGGCTAGCAGCCGACAGATCGCGGCGGCGGCACCCGTGCGAAGTTTATCCGCTAACGCAAACACGGGAACCGGTGTGATCAGTTCTGGCGTGGTTACCGACATTGATAATGCGGCATTTCAGGCTACACCAGGTCAGATATCTCCACCGGTCTTGATACGGTTCACCGGTACCAACAGTTATGATGTTTATGATAATACTAACCCGGGTGCACCGGTATTACTCGAAGGCGGTATCGCTTATGATGCTGCAACTGGTGGTGATGTATTTCCGACACCGGGCGGTATTGATCATGGTTATAGTCTGCGTCTGACAGGTGCACCGGTAACCGGTGATGAATTTAGCAGTGAATATAATACTGGTGGTATCGGTGATAACCGTAATGCCCTGTTGATGGCAGGACTAGTAGACAATAAAGTTCTGTCGAATGGGACAGAAAGTATTGGTGATAGTTACCTTTCACTGGTAACCGATGTGGGTACGGCGACGAAACAGGCCGAATTGAGTAGTCTGTCACAGAGTCGTGTACTTGATCAGGCCATCTCATCACGTGAATCGACATCCGGCGTGAACCTCGATGAAGAAGCCGCCAACCTTATCCGGTTTCAACAGGCCTATCAGGCAGCCGCACAAATTATTTCTGTGGCAAATGAGCTATTTGATGTCGTGTTAAATACGGTAAGGAGATAGTCATGCGCTTATCCTCTTCACAGATCTACCAACAGGCTGTTAATGCGATGCAGAATAAACAGTCGGACCTTGCGAAGACACAGTTGCAACTGGCTACGGGAAAACGGATCCTGGCACCCAGTGATGATCCGGCTAGTGCGACACGCATACTGGATCTCAATCAGGTCATAGAGACGACAGATCAGTATCAACGCAACGCAGATTATGCAGAGACACGTCTGTCTTCAGAAGAAACGATACTCGCTGATGTCGGAAATGTATTACAGAGGATACGTGAACTGTCCGTGCGAGCCAATAACGATACCTTGAGTGCCGGAGACCGACAGGCGATAGCTGAAGAGGTCCGGACTAATCTCGAAGCGGTCACGCAACTGGCTAACAGCCAGGACGCGAGTGGAGAGTATCTCTTCTCGGGTTTTAAAACAGATACTGTCCCTTTTACTGATGATGGTTCAGGTAATTATGCTTATCAGGGGGACCAGGGTGTCAGGAGTTTACAGATAGGTAATAAAAGGCAGGTTTCGGTGGGCGATGCGGGTAACGATGTGTTCATGAAAGTGGATGATGGTGCCGGAGGCACGGTAAATATGTTTGAGATGTTATACGGGATAATGACTGACCTGGAAGCAAATAATCCATCGACGACATCATTGACACAGTTAGATTCAGCGATTGATGTAGTGCTCAATACCCGGTCAACTATCGGTGCGAGGATGAATACGATAGATACTCAGCGAAATGCGAATGATAGCTTTTCGCTAATATTGCAGGAAAATCGCTCCAGTCTGGAAGATCTGGATTATGCAAAAGCAGTCAGTCAATTTGAACAACAGATCCTTGCATTACAGGCATCACAACAAAGTTTTGTAAAGATAGAGGGATTATCATTATTTAATTTCCTGTAGTTACCACCATTGATTATAGAGAAAGAATACAAGGTACTTAATTATGAAAAGAACAAATATAAAAATTGAAAGAAAAGCGGCATTCATTAATGATATACCTGAGCAGGTTAGCCAGGTAGCACCTCTTCTTATCGAAGCAAGAAAATATTTTGATGATAAGCAATGGGTTCAGGCAAACTGTCTGTATCAGCAGGTGATCGATATCGACAGTAAAAATATTACTGCTTTAAATGATCTGGGTTTGATCGCGATGGAGATGGGTATGTTGTCACTCGCGGTTGATTTTTTCACCATGGCCAATGAAGTCGATGCGCGTGACCTGAGTATCAACAAGAATCTTGCAGTGGCCTACACCCGTATGTCCAGGTTTACGGATGCGATATTACAGTATATATGCATACTGGATATCGATGAGAATAATCTTGATGCTCATGGTGAGTTAGCACGATTAAATCTGGAAGCGGGCAATATGGAACTGGCTCTGCATCATTGCCGATATGCACTCGAGATGAACCCTGAAGATGCAAAAAATCTTCGGGGTATCGTCGTACCTGATCCAACGACATTGTCCGTCGATACTGTCGAGAAGTGAAGCCGGCGGCATATATCGAATAAGAGTCCATACCGCACCTTGATTATTATTTTAATTATGGAAATGACAGAATCGAATTTATGAGGAAAATAAAATGATGAATAATATTGTTAAGTAGTTGTAATTAATATGAATATGCTTGTTACATAATCAAGTCATATCGAGATGCCGGGTTACCTGAATGAGCAATAGTTCAGATCGTATCCCGGTCGATCGTGGCTGAGCATTAAAGTTATCCAGTTTATCGCCGATGTATCAATCGGAGGCGGTGAATATCTGGTGTGTATCTCAGATATATCCGCCAAATATAACGTGCAATCTGGTCAATATTTAACCGGTATTGCACATAAAACTGGAGAATGAACATGGCTTTAGTCATTAATTCAAATATTATGTCGCTGAATGCGCAGCGTAATGTGAGCGCGACCAATAATCAGCTGGCGACTTCACTGCAACGTCTGTCATCAGGTCTGCGTATCAATAGTGCAAAAGATGATGCGGCGGGTCTGTATACGGTAGAACGTCAGACAGCGGATATCCGAGGCCTGAATCAGGCAGCACGAAATGCAGCAGATGGTATCTCACTGGCACAGACAGCTGAATCAGCCCTGGGTCAGATTTCTGATAATCTGCAACGTATACGTGAACTGGCTGTGCAGGCATCAAACGGCACGGTCGAAGATCGTACCGGTCTGCAGACAGAAGCAGATCTGTTATCAGCTGAAATCCTGCGTATTGCAGGTGAAGCGAGTTTCAATGGTGTACAACTACTGGATGGCACACAGGCCACTGCACTGGAATTTCAGGTAGGTCAGGATGCAACTGATCAGATCTCGATCGCTTCGACTGCACTCGATGTTTCAGCTATCAATGCCTATGCAGGTTCAGGTGCGTTTGATATCAGCACCGATGCCAATGCAGCCCAGGCTGAATTGACAAATCTTGACGCTGATATCGATGCCGTTTCTGGTCTGCGTGCGACTTTCGGTGCAACACAGAATCGTTTCGAAGCTGTCATCAGTAGTGTGCAGAGTTATGCTGAAAATGTGAGCGCCTCTCGTAGCCGTATACAGGATGCGGATTTTGCAGCAGAAACAGCCAATCTGACTAAAGTACAGATCATGCAACAGGCTGGTGTAGCCATGCTGGCACAGGCTAACCAGGCACCACAGACTGTACTGTCATTATTACGTTAAACGCAGCTAAGGTACTACGTTGACACAGGAATGACCTCAATCTCAGGGATGAGAAATATCTGATATACGGCACTGCGCCGGATTCACTCTCTGAGCCTGGTGTAGTGTTTTCATATTGAAACCTTCATTAATCTCTACGGGTTAATCCCCCGAGGCTCAACGCGAATTTCGTGCAGATGAACATTCACTGTCCGCTTGTGGCGGGGTAGTTTATTATGGGTGACGATAATAAAATTTTCCCTGTGCAGAAAGATACCGGACCATAGCAGCGGTTTTTGAAGCACGACACAACAATTTACAGGTTTAACCGGACATATTGTTGAGGCGAAAATAAAGGATACGCATTGTTCAAGATACGCTACAAGTACGTCCATGTAGGCTCGACATCCGCGTCCCTGCGGCTGACGGTCTTGAACAATGCGTATCCTTTATTTCAATACTATTAGTAACTGAATCGTTTCCGGAAACAGCTATATTTTTATCTTAAGCTGATCCATCTCTAAAGTTTTTTAATTCTCCGTCGATGATATCCATGGAAGCGGTAAATATCTCAGGAAGGTATATCCGCTAAATATTAAGTGCATCCCCCCATGAAAGCATTTATGGACTGCACACAGAAATTGGAGAACGATCATGGCATTAGTCATTAACTCAAACATCATGTCGCTGAATGCACAGCGTAACGTCAGTATGACCAATAATCAGCTGGCGACATCACTGCAACGCCTTTCATCAGGTTTACGTATCAACAGTGCTAAAGATGATGCAGCAGGACTTTATACGGTAGAACGTCAAACAGCAGATATCCGTGGCTTGAATCAGGCTGCACGGAATGCGGCAGATGGTATATCACTGGCACAGACGGCAGAAGCCGCCCTGGGTCAGATCTCGGATAACCTGCAACGTATACGAGAATTATCTGTGCAGGCATCGAACGGAACGGTCGAAGACCGCACCGGTTTACAGACAGAAGCTGATTTACTATCAGCAGAGATCACAAGGATCGTCGATGCTGCCAGTTTTAACGGCGTGCAGTTACTCGATGGGACTCAGGCTACCGCACTGGAATTTCAGGTAGGACAGGATGCGACTGATCAGATTTCGATATCCAATGTCGCACTGGACGTTTCGGCCATCAATGCTTATGCCGGTTCAGGTGCGTTTGATATCAGCACCGATGCCAATGCAGCCCAGGCTGAATTGACCAACCTCGATGCTGATATCGATGCGGTCTCAGGTCTGCGTGCCACTTTTGGTGCAACACAGAATCGATTCGAGGCGGTGATCAGTAGTGTACAGAGTTATGCAGAAAATCTGAGTGCATCACGAAGTCGAATTCAGGATGCGGATTTTGCCGCTGAAACAGCTAACCTGACCAAGGTTCAGATCATGCAGCAGGCCGGTGTTGCCATGTTATCTCAGGCTAATCAGGTTCCTCAGACTGTTCTGTCACTACTGCAATAAGAGAGTAGCCGTCAGGAGAATAATATAATTATCTAGGGAAACCCTGAATTAATCGGAGTTTCCCTAAAGATCAACATGTCCGGGGATGAAACCCCGGACATAAATTATCTAAAAGGTGTGAAAAATAGAAAAATATTACTTACTAATAATCGGGTGATGATCATGATGATAGAGATAAATACAGACACGGTTTTTTCTGTCGATACGCCAAAAATTAATAAAGTAGATGCGGTTCAGGTGGCGAATCCATTCCCGGAACGAGGCAAAAACTTGCCGGTTACCGATGAAGAATCTGCAGAGAATACAGCACAGTCATCATCCTCAGAGAAAGATTTTAATAATGTGGTCCGCGAATTAAATAACCATGTACAGAGAATACAGAGAGAACTGGAGTTTTCTGTCGATGAAACGAGTGGCAGGACGGAAATAAAGGTCGTTGATCTGGAGACAAAGGAGGTCATACGACAGATCCCTGGTGAGGAAGCGCTGAGGGTGGCACAAAAACTGAATGAAGGATCAACACTTGAGATATTCAATAGTTATTTTTGATCTGGCATCGATATTGCTAGTAAATCTATATGAATGATCTTTTGGATGAGTATACATTAATGTCGATGAAACTAAACGCAGATTACAGGAAATAAAATGCCAGCAATATCATCAGCAGGAATTGGGTCCGGACTGGATGTCCAGGGAATCGTCAGTCAGCTTATGGCTATCGAACGCCAGCCTCTGCAGCGCCTGCAGTTCAAACAGGGGCAGCTGGAAACACAGATAAGTGCGTACGGCCAGCTCAAGAGTACATTATCAACGTTTAAATCGGCAATGGACGAGCTGGGAACACTTGATGCCCTGAAAGTATTTACTTCCAGTAGCAGTAATCCGAATGTGATAGATATAACGGCAAGCAGTAACGCCAACCTTGCTACCTTCGATGTGGAAGTCGTCAGGCTTGCCGAAAATCATAAGATGGCATCGAGTGAGATACTCGATACCACAGTTTTTGGTGGTGCTGCGGGTGATTCCCTTACTATCCAGGTAGGTAGTGATGTCGCCAATACCATCACCATCGATATGAGTGGCGGTATGACCTTGCAGGATATCCGTACCGCTCTTAATAATGATGTGACTAATCCTGGTGTTCATGCCACGGTCATCAATGGTGATAATAATAATCAGAAGATAGTTTTTACGGCAGACGATAGTGGCACTGATAATGCACTTACCTTGTCATATGGTGGCTCAATCAATGCGGCTACACTGAATTTGCAGACCCTGAACAATATCGGTGGTGATACCAGTCTGCTAAATGCCGAGATTGTTGTCGATGGTTTTAATATCACCCGCTCTACAAATAATATCGCAGATGTGATAAGTGGTGTGACGCTAAATCTCATCAGTGCCAGTCCGGGAACTACAAACACTTTAGAGATCAATCGTGATCTCGAATCAGTAGAGGCATCGGTGCAGACTTTTGCTGATGCGTATAACGGGCTTCGCTCATCGATAAAAACATTAAGGAACGGCCAGCTTGAAGCTGATAGTTCGTTACTGTCGATCGAAAGAAGTATGTTATCAGTATTGAATGCACCTGCAACAGGGGGTGTCTTCAGCACGTTATCAGAAGTCGGGCTGACACTACAGAAAGATGGCACCATGTCGCTCTCTAGCAGCGACCTGAAAACGGCATTACAAAATGATTTTGAGGGGGTCTCTCAATTATTTGCTGCAGATACACAGGGTTTCGCTAATCGTTTCTCGACACTTGCCGATAACTGGATAGGCAGTAACGGATTATTGGAGGCTCGGACCGATGGACTGGCGAGCAGAGTAGATGATCTGGTCGATCGCCAGTTTACACTCGAACGTAACCTGGAGAATGTCGAGGCCAGATTTATCGCTCAATTTTCAGCACTGGATGCTCTGGTCGGGCAGTTGCAGGGAACCAGTCAATTTTTAACATCACAATTAGCGCAGTTACCAGGGGCTGGCGGTTAAAGAATCAACTTATTTATAGAATGCATCATCTACATCAACGGGAGATAAGCTGTGAGTTATACAACGACAAGAAGTAATGTGAATCAATACAATAATGTAAATAGTTATACGGGTGTAACTGATGCTAATCCACACCAGTTAGTACAAATGCTGATCGATGGGGCTTTGGGTAAGCTCTCTGTTCTAAAAGGCCTGATAGAAAGAAAAGAGACAGCGAAGAAAGGACAGGTAGTTGGTCAGGCTATCTCGATCATCGGAGGTCTGCGTTCCAGTCTTGATATGGAAAAAGGCGGTGATCTTGCAGCGAACCTCGATGATGTATACGAGTATATAGAAAGGCGGCTGGTGCAGGCAAATCTGAAAAATGACGTGGCTATCGTCGATGAAGTGGTAGCCTTGCTACGCGAGATAAAAACGGCCTGGGAATCGATTCCTGTCGAAACCAGAACAAAACCTTCACCTGATCTATCGGTTGTCTCATAACTCTTTATACCATACACAGGAAGTTGATATGAACCAAAAACACAGCAAGTTAACCGAAGTTATCGAATACAGTGAAACCATGCTACGAGAAGCAGAGTCTGGTAACTGGAAAAATGTTTTTACTATAGAAGAGCAACGCAGCGAATTGATAAAAGAGATATATTCGCAACCTTCGACGACAAATGAGAGGTTAAATAACAACCGGCAGATCATGCAGATCCTCGTCCTCAATAAAAAAATAGAAGCCATCACCTCGAGAGCGAGAGATAATGTAAGGGACCAGGCGGGATCGATAAACAAGGGTCGTCAGGCTGTCGAAGTGTATGCTCAGAACGTAGGTTAGAAAGAAGCTTCAAGCTATGAGGTTTTCACTACGTATAAACTATACCAGCAGATACATAGCCCCTGTAGGAGCGGGATCTATTCCGCGAACAGGGTTAAAATAGAAAGTATTAGTTCAAACCTGAACTGAGCATTGTTGTAGCAAGCTAAAAGGCTGCTTCGCTCGGGCACATCCTTCGAGGCAAAAAATAATTAATCATTTAGATATACGGTTGTCATCGCTATCTGTTATAGACGAACATCACCGGAATATCTGTAGCCAGTGCTGCCTTCCAGGCCATGTTCTCTGGTCCAGACAAGATCACCGATTATCCTGAACTTTGCTACGGATATAGCACCGCGTTTACCGCGTTTGTCATTTGAACTGGATAATGCCGCGATGATTTCTTCGCGTTCAAGCTGGTACATCTCCAGTGGTTCAAACGCATTATCCATCAGTGACAGGATGATAATATCCCAGTTTCCATTTGGATTTAACTGGCCGATACGGTGCCCAGGTTTGATCCTGTCACCGATGACACGGCTCTTGATCAGTACCCTGAGCCCTTCTCGCTGGTGATTGCCCATGGCATCAAAACCACAATTCGTATCGTTATTCAAAGTTAATTGAAGCTGGGTCGATACATCATAACGGGCAATTTCACCTGATACGGGCAAC
>DROB01000238.1 GCA_011321985.1 Gammaproteobacteria bacterium
CAGCTTTACCGGCAATGTAAGCAACGATTTCTCCATCGAATCGACTGATCTGGTCCTGTATTACGAGATACTGGACAATATCGTCAGCCTGGATATCGGTCTGGACATTCGCAATCTGAAGGTCGACTACAACATCAGCAGCACCGGTATAACAACAAAGGATTCTGTCGAGCAGGTGATTCCGATGGCTTATGCACTGGTTGGCGGCTCACCCTGGCCAGGATTAATCATCAGCGGTGAAATAAGTTATATCGGTTATAGCGGTAACAGCATATCCGACATTACTGCAAAGGTCGCATACACGACGGACTACTTTATCGGTTTTGAAGCGGGTTACCGCAGACAGCAATACAAGCTTGACGATATCTCAAATACGAATGCAAATTTGACATTCGACGGTGTTTTTGCGGGCGCATATGTGAAGTTTTAATCACCGGAGAGATTCAGAAATCAGGACGGATGCTGTCAGGAGTGGTGCAGGATAACTGCTCATACTGACCGTTTCGTACCTTTTGACCTCTGTTCGCGGAATGAATTCCGCTCCTACAGGTGTACACTCACCTGTAGGAGCGGTTTGCAGACCGCGATTGCCAGCAGAAAAAATACACGGCTAGAACAAAAATACCCAAAAAATAGCATGAACGACCGTGAAGGTTCTTACGCACTAAAATGATAACAGGTGCTTACCTCAAGGCACCTGCATGCATTCAGCAAGCACGTGGTCAACCCTGTAGATCGCGGCATCGCGGAATAAATTACGCTCCTACAAGTGCACCCTACCTGCAGGAGCGGTTTGTAAACCGCGATGCACACCCCCGACAACACAGGGTGATCACTCGTTAACGGCCCGCATCGGTGCCTGATGAGACTGCAGGAACCACTTGTCGGTTACGACATTTCGGGTAAACCACTTCGTCCTCATTAACTGACGTGCGAACATTTTCTTCAAAAACGCGGGCAAACGCTCCATCAGATCAGGACAGGGTTGTCTCTCACCAAAACGTTGCTGTATTTTATCGACATATGTTTGCAGGTTTTCACGAGAAAAATCAGCATCACACACCCGTATGGTCTCTGCTGCCAGCAGTGCTGACTCTACCGCTGGCCTTATACCCTCTCCGCTCTGGGGATACGCCAGACCGGCGGAATCACCGATGAGTAAAACATTGTCCGCCACCATATCTCGCACCGCATGGTTATACAGCAGGTAAGCGTGACCATTATATTTAGCTGTGATGTCATCAGGGATCTTTCCCTGTGCGCACAGGTAGTCACAAAACGCAGTTACATGACTGGATAATTTACTCTTATCTTCACGCCCCAAACCAATATTCAGGTAATCGCCTTTGCGAAAAACCCAGCCATATCCCATCAGATCAGGCAGGAAAAACAATTCCGGCACCTCTTCCTTTATCCTGCAATTCTGTTTTTGCAGAGGGGTCATCTCAAACTCTGCTTCCTGTGCAACGACGGCCAGCTCACTCACTCCTTTCGAATCTATCGCCCTTGCGACCGGACAGTAATGGCCACCGGCACCAATGACCAGTCCAGCCTGATATTTATCGTTGACAATCCAGCCCGCCTGTTTTCCATTATCGACTCTCTCCATTTTTTTGAAGGCTTCATCGAGGATCAGTTCAGCTCGACAACGTTTTAATAGATAATCATCAAATTCAAAGCGTCGTATACCATAACTGACGGGGCTCCCCGGGTAGTGAGATTCAACCTGTCTCTGCCCCAGCAGGCTTATTTTGAAACCCCTGATCTTTTGTAGTACACGACCTTTCGCATAATCATCAAGGTCTATGTTTAACAGACGCATGACATCCGGCGTTACCCAGCCCGCACAGACTTTCGGCCTGGGAAAAGATTTTTTATCTAAAACAGCGATCTTTAATCGTGCCTTTTCCGGGGCTGAATTGAGCAGACAATATGCCAGTGTCGAACCTGCTGGTCCACCACCGACAATGAGGACATCATACTTTTTCATCTGTTATTCCGTCTCAGATGAGACCACGGTCAATCTCGTTTTCACCGTGGCCTCATCATGCTCAAAATGATACATATACTGCCGTGAACGAGGGATATTATTATTTTTTACATGACCAAATACGACCTGGAACAGCTGTAACTCTCCGACATTAAATGCTGCCAGTGAACCATACAGATACAGCCCCCAGGCCCGGATAAATTCCTCGTCCATCATCTGCGTTATCTCATCCCGATGCTGTTCGAACCGCCTGCTCCACATCTCCAGTGTTTTCGAATAATGCAGACGCATATTCTCGACATCATAAGTAGCCAGTGCATTGGGTTCGAAGATGTTCATCATTTCACTCAATGTAGGCGGACAGGCCCCTGGGAAAATCCGGTGCTCGATCCACGCATTTATCGGGCCCGATATGATGCGCCCGATACTGTGTATCAGACCACGTCCATCAGCCTTCAGGCAGCGGCGGATAACATCACCCAGTTCCTGATAATCGCGCTTCGCCACATGCTCCAGCATACCCACCGAGACAAACACATCATATCTACCGCTGATATTTCGATAATCATCCAGGACATATTCGACCTGCGTTGACAACTTTTCCTGCTCAGCACGTCGCCGTGCATATTTGATCTGCTCTTTCGATATATTGTAAGCCCTTACCCTCACACCATAATGTTTTGCCATAAACCGGGCGAGCCCGCCCCAACCGCAGCCAGCCTCGACAACCGTATCCCCCGGCTTCAGATTCAACTTTTGGCAGATGTGATGCAGCTTGGCTATCTGCGCCTCTTCCAGTGTCATGTTCTCATGCGAAAAATATGCGCAGGTATACTGCATCTCTTCTCGATCCAGCCATAGCCTGTAAAATTTATTACCGATATCATAATGATGGTGGATATTTTCTCTGGCTTTATAGCAAGGGTTAAAGGTACTGCGATGCCCCATCCACAACACGATTCTCCTTAACAGGCTGATCTTTTCTTTCTCGCTGATACCCAGATATATCGCCTGCATGAATCTAGCCATATCACCTTCAAACCCGACTCTAGCCGAACAATACAGGTCCCCCCAATACAACTCAGGATTCAGAATCGTTTTAAGTAAAGCCATCCTGTCGTTGTACATCATGATAGCGACAGGCTGCTCACAATACGGTGTCACCTCAACTCCATCCCAGAGGCTGATGCGAACAGGCGGGTTACCAACGACATCCATCATTTTTCTGACTAACCAGCGATCCAGCCAGGTAACACCATGTAGAAACAGTGTTGAACGTTTGTGAGGCGTATTTGAGACGGACCGATATAACCTTCGTTGTGACCGGTATCCTGAGGGGGGTATTGGCTGTCCTGAATCTATTTTTTGCTTCGTCATTGGCCCCATGACATCTTCCTGTGTTTTTATTCTGCCAGCATATAATTCCATGACAGCCCGGCATAAAGGAAGTTTCAATCACTGCCAAAATAAACCGGCCCGCCGCAAGCGGGCAAGGTATGCATTGGTGACGAGAGTGTTACAATGCGCGCCCATGTTACAGGCAATAAATCTAGGCATCCGGCGCGGAACAAAACTGCTTTTTGATAACACCAGTTTCCAGATCCACCCCACACATAAAGTCGGTTTGACCGGTGCCAACGGCACGGGGAAATCCAGCTTTTTCTCATTGATCCTGGATCAACTTCATGCCGATACAGGAGATTGCGTCTATCCCGCGAACTGGGTGGTCGCACATGTGGCCCAGGAGCTGGCCCATAACCAGCAAACAGCCCTTGATTTTGTCCTCGATGGTGATGTTGAACTACGCCAGATACAACAGGCCATCAACCGGGCTGAAAATGACAATGATGGCATCCTTCTCGCTACCCTGCATACCCAGCTAGATAATATTAACGGTTATTCTGCTAATTCACGAGCCAGCCAGTTACTCTCCGGCCTGGGTTTTAGCAACAGCGATGAATCACGTACCACTGATACTTTCTCGGGCGGCTGGCAGATGCGGCTCAATCTGGCCAGGGCACTGATGTGCCGTTCTGATCTGTTATTACTGGACGAACCGACCAATCACCTCGACCTGGACACCATCATATGGCTCGAGACCTGGTTAAGCGCATACCGGGGCACGCTATTACTGATCTCCCATGACCGGGATTTCCTGAATAACATCTGTACACACATCGCACACCTGGAACAACAGAGCATCCAGCTCTATACCGGTAATTATTCCGCATTCGAACGCATCCGTGCGGAGCGACTGGCCAATCAGCAGTCACAATACATAAAACAACAACGCGATATCGCACACATCGAGTCATATATCACCCGCTTTCGCGCCCAGGCGACCAAAGCCAGGCAAGCGCAGAGCAGACTCAGAGCACTGGAGCGTATGCAGACCATCGCACCAGCCCATGTGGACTCGCCTTTTCATTTTTCTCTATTCGAGCCAGAAAAAATCCCGAACAGCTTATTGCATATGGAGCGGGTCGAAGCCGGTTACGGTGATAACTGCATCCTGAGAGATATCGATTTTCAACTGTTACCCGGAGATCGAATCGGATTACTCGGACCTAACGGAGCAGGTAAATCAACTTTCATCAAAGTGCTGGCCGATCAGCTCGAGATAAACAAAGGTGAATACCACCTGGCGAAAGAGACTCGGATCGGTTATTTCGCACAGCATCAACTGGAACAACTGCATGATGAACACTCCCCCATCGAACACCTGCAACAGATAGACAGGAATGCACGAGAAGCTGACCTGAGAAATTACCTCGGTCGCTTTGGTTTCTCTAATGATATGGCCCTGTCGAAGATACAGAACTTTTCCGGTGGCGAGAAATCACGCCTGGTCCTGGCGATAGTCATCTACCAGAAACCCAATCTACTGCTGCTCGATGAGCCGACAAATCACCTCGATCTCGAAATGCGTGAAGCACTGGCAGAAGCGTTACAGGATTTTTCCGGTGCCATGGTCATCGTCTCACATGACCGCCACCTGCTTAACGCAACCTGCGACCGTCTACTCCTCGTCAACCAGCGATCGGTCGAGGATTTTCCGCTCAGTCTTGATGAGTACCCCGGGTGGTTAACGGAACACAATCTTTCCAGGATGGATAACAGCCAGGAACCTGATAACAAGGCCATCGACCACCCGGTCAAAGACATATCGAACAAGGAGAGGAAGCGTCTGGAAGCCGAGCAACGCAAGAAGACGCTACCGCTCAGAAAAAAGATAAAAAAACTTGAGGATGATATGCAAAAGATATCCGATAAGCAGTCGGATATCAATCAGCAATTAGCCGACAATACTGTTTACTCGGATGACAATAAACAGAAACTTAAGGTTTTACTTTTAGAAAAAGCCGAACTGGAAAGATTGCATGCCTCCGCAGAAACCGACTGGATGGATGCCAGTGAAGAGCTGGAGAAACTCTGAACAATCCCTGGATCAATACCTCATGATCGAAAAGCCGATTGCCGATCATGAAAGGACCTTACAGATTGGTTGAAAACGGGTGATTCGCCCGTTTAATTTAACCACTATTCGCGCAATAAACTCTGCTCCTGCTAATGACGCGAACCAGTAGGGGCGGTTTGCAAACCGCGATGCCACGCATGGCTTCTGCGCTTGATGTTTCCCTGTTTCCCCCGCCTTCCCGGAGCGATAATTTTCCTGACAACAGAAACAAAATCCAGGACCTGAAAAAATATTCCTGTCAGAAATTCCTATAATACCTTCAGATCCTGCATCGACCAGCGTGCTCTGGCATCGATCTCCAACGGTTGTGTCTCGCCCGCCATCAGGCGGAAACAACCCACCTGTGCGATCATCGCACCATTATCGGTGCAGAACTCGACCCTGGGGTAATACAGTTCCCCTCCCAACTCGCCTATCATCTCCGACAGTGCTGCTCTCAGCCGTTTATTCGCACCCACACCGCCTGCAATAACCAGATTTTTGCATTGTTGCTGCTCGAGTGCACGCCGACATTTTATCTTCAATGTATCGACTACGGCCTCTTCGAATGCCAACGATATATCGGCCTTATCCTGCCGCGCCAGACCGCCATCGTCGATCTTCTCTTTCGCCGTTCTCTGCATGGTATTAAGGGCAAACGTCTTCAGACCACTAAAGCTGAAATCCAGTCCCGGTCGGTCGATCATCGGTCGTGGAAACCGGTAACGCCCCGGATCGCCGTGCTCGGCAAGTGCGGCAAGTGCAGGACCACCAGGATATCCCAGGCCCAGTAATTTTGCCGTTTTATCGAAGGCTTCCCCCGCCGCATCATCAAGACTCTGACCCAACAGCTCATACTGCCCCAGAGCTTTCACATCCGCCAGCAAGGTATGCCCTCCGGATACTAGCAATGCAACAAAAGGGAATTCAGGCGTATCTTCTTCCAGCATCGGTGCCAGCAGGTGCCCTTCCATATGATGCACTTCCACCGCAGGGATACCTAGCGACCACGCCAGGGAACGTCCCACAGCGGCCCCGGACATCAGAGCACCGATCAGCCCGGGACCTGCTGTATAGGCAATCCCATCAAGGGTGGTTTTTTCGATTCCCGCATCCTGCAGGACCTGTTCTATCAATGGGATCAGGTGCCGGATATGGTCGCGCGAAGCCAGCTCTGGCACCACTCCACCGTATTGTGCATGTAATGCAACCTGGCTGTGCAGGGTATGCGCCAACAGGCCCTTCTCGCTATCAAAAAGGGCTATCCCGGTTTCATCACACGAACTTTCTATCCCCAAAACGATCATTTTTTTACATTTACCTGTCGATTAACCAATAAATCGTAATCTGGATTTTGGTTTTCTCTAAAAAATGGGATATAATACTCGATTCACCGCAGTCGATGCGGTTTTTTGTGCCGGAACGTGTATCCGCCTTACATCACATTGTAAAGGATCACGCCTCTGGAATTATTTTTTAGATAAGAGAGCACTATGCCTGCAATACGAGTTAAAGAAAACGAACCGTTTGATGTCGCTTTGCGTCGTTTCAAGCGTTCATGTGAGAAAGCCGGTGTCTTAACCGAAATTCGCAAACGTGAGGCCTATGAGAAACCCACGACAGAGCGTAAGCGCAAAGCCGCTGCTGCGGTTAAACGCCACCTTAAAAAGTTGTCGAAAGAACGTAACAAATTCTCACGTTCACCACACCAGCGTCGGCGTTAGATTTCCAGCCATCGTATTTGCCCATTTAGAACAATTTGAGTCCTGCCACTTCAGCAGTATCCTGACCGGACCAGAATAATAAGCGAATGAGTGACCTACAAAAGCAGATCCAAGGTTCCGCTATCACAGCGATGAAAGCAGGTGAGAAAGAACGCCTGGCTATCATCCGTCTGATGACATCTTCGATGAAGCAGATCGAAGTCGATGAACGCATAGAACTGGATGATGCACGTGTGATAGCCATCCTTGACAAGATGGTCAAACAACGTCGTGAATCCATCTCTCAATTTAAAACCGCTGGACGCGACGACCTGATCGAACAGGAAAGTTTTGAAATAGATATCATCCAGGAATTTCTACCGCAGGCATTGAGCGAAG
>DROB01000239.1 GCA_011321985.1 Gammaproteobacteria bacterium
GACCGATGCGCATGGGAAAAACCAGGACGTACAGTCTTATATCTGGAACAGTGAACTGGATGACATCATGGGTAATGCCATGCGTCTGTTTCAGTTCGAAGGTGAAAGTGAGCTGAACCTGAAACTCGACGTTCCGCTTGATGAAGATGAGATGGATGTCAAAGTAGATGGACACATCAAATTTATTGATACAGATATCTATTATTCTGCATTGGGATATGAGCTCAAAGGTATCAACGGTACCGTTGATTTTACAGAGGACAGTATCTTTGCGGATTCTATGGATGCTGTTATCCAGGGGCGGCATACTTCTGTCAATGCTTATACCCGCGATGCAGCTGCAGGACGTGAGGTGGTCTTCCATTTAGATGGGGTGATGGATGCAGATTATTTGCTCCAGCGTTATGACTGGATACCCCCGAGCTGGTTTTCCGGCTCATCGAACTGGGCGATAGATGTCGAGGTACCGAATAACCCGAAAGATTATCTGGTCCATATAAAAACGAATTCCTATCTGGAAGATGTCGATATCAGATTATCCGATAGCGTATCCAAACCAGCGAAGACCCGGATGCAGCTCTCGACTGAGATTGATGTGCTGGATGATAATGGTATGCGTGTCATATCGACAGCCACGCCTGTTGGTGATGCAGACACAGAGGTCGATAATATATTTGATATTTTTGCTACGCGAGATGAAGATAATATCTGGCATTTCGATATAAGATCAGAATACATGTCGGGTAAGGGAAGTTTTTCAGAGGGGCTGGGGAGAGACACGCTGGTAAAACTGGATATGGATAACGTCGATGTATACGCGATGTTTTACACGAAAGGTAAGGGAGATTCAAAGCCATTAGATCCTGCTCTTTTCCCACCATTGCGATGGAGGGTCGATAAGGTCTTGTGGGATGGTTGGGTCTTTACCGATGTGGAAGTCGATACAGACTGGCATGAACACGGGATGTTGATCAATCATTACTCGCTGAAGGGTGAGGCGATGACTTTCGATGCTCATGGGACCTGGTTGACCAACTGGCGCGGTGCGCAGGAAACGATCATGGAGGGGACCATAACGAGCAGTAACCTGGGTACGATGTTGACCGATCTGGGTTTTGAACGGAGCATTAATCATAGTAAATATAAAGCGACGTTTACTTCGAGATGGCCTGCTGAGCCCTATGGTTTATCATGGGCGAATATGACGGGTGAGACACATTTTGAGATGAAGAATGGTGAGATAGTTGAAGTTGATCCGGGTGCTGGCGGGCGATTGCTAGGTCTGTTAAACATCTTTAAACTCACCAACAGGCTGGCACTCGATTTTGACGATGTGACCCGCAAAGGTTTTGCCTTTGATAAAATAAAAGGTGATTTTGAATTTGTGAATGGTGATGGGTCACTGAAAGATTTTGATGTCTCGGCTCCTGCTGCTGATATTAATATGTTTGGTAGTATAGGTATCCTCAAGCGAGATTACGGTCTATTGATGCGGGTTAAACCTCATACGGATACACTGACTTTTGCGGGTGGCGCTTTACTGGGTGGTGTTGTTATCGGTGCGGGCCTGGCTCTGATACAGAAAGTCTTTGATCTTAGTGTAATAGGTCATAACGTATACTCCATCACAGGTAGTTGGGATGATCCCGTGATCAAAAAAATTATCGAAAAAAGCGCAGACGATGATGCTGATGTAACTGATGAAGATGACTTTTAAGAGAAAAAATAACAGCTATAGAGTGACGAGTGTGTACGATAAAATTTTGAGTGCCATCGCTCTATCTGTGTGTGTACCGCTGTTATATGCGGGTGAGATGCCCAAAGGTCAGGATCATGGTGATAAACCTGTCGTTGAAACTTCTCACCATGGTGCAGGTGCAAGCGGTATCCATCACCATTCAGAACTAGCCGTTACCGAGCCAACTGCTGTAGAATCGGGGCTGTTACAGTTGCGCGCCGAGCAATGGGAACTGGCGCGCAGTGGCGAGAGAATATTATCATTACCTGAATTAAATCAACTGGTTAATAAATGGTTGATCGATAGAGATAAAATTATCGAGATACGGTATCCAGGTGGCGAAGAAGGTGAATTTTGGGTGCAGGAACTGACCGACTGGATGGTATCCCTGGGAATCCCATCCAGCCGCATGGTTACTGTGCCAGGTAGTGGCGTTGAAGATGTGATTAAATTTGCATTGGTCAAGTAGTGAATTTCAGGAAAACTCGGATTAAGCCAGAGTTTCCTCAGATAATAATTAATCAGAAAACGGGAGAGTAGTTGGTGAGTAAAGTTGCAGCGATACAGATGGCATCAGGCCCTAATGTAAAAGCTAATCTGGCCGAAGCTGAAAAATTGATAAAGATTGCTGTGCAACAGGAAGCTGAGCTGGTGGTATTGCCGGAGAACTTTGCCATCATGGGTATGGCTGAAACAGATAAAGTAAAAATCGCCGAAGATCTGGGTACTGGTCTGCTGCAGGACTATCTCAAAGAACAGGCGATC
>DROB01000240.1 GCA_011321985.1 Gammaproteobacteria bacterium
ACCACGACGTAACAGGAGACAACAATCGAAGACCAGATCACTCGATCCGATGGCATGTATAACCTGAATAAAAGATAGACGGGAATCGCCAGCAAAAAACCCAGATAAGCGCCTACCCTCTTTTGCTCGAGCCCATCCCCTCCCAATACGATGGCAGATAATAGCGTCACTGCAAACATCAGAAAAAAACTACTGAGTAATAGTTTTTCTATATGAGACAGTTCGATCTTTTTAACCTGAGAGAAACGGAAACCCAGAACAACAAGGGAAAACAGGAACAGCAAAACAAGATAGGCCGAACGCACCTCCACTACGACAAAACGTGCGACCGGATACGCGACGAGAACAGATGCCGTAAGCAGTATCAACCACTTATCTAAAGAATTTTTTTTATAGATATTACCGAACATGGCCGTATACTCAGAAGGTGGAATTATCAGAAAAATTCACTTCAGATCACGATAGACCAATGATACCGGTTGATATCAATCTATCAGGATATATTCTGCACCACAATAAGGGCATCGGGCGCGTCCGGTTTCTTCAACAGGGATATACACACGTGGGTGCGAATTCCACAAGGATGACCCGTTCAATGGACAATGTACCGGCAGTACATCACGTGTCACTTCGATACGCATATCCTGATTGGGCACATCTAAATCTTCTCGTTTTGCAGTATTCGGGTTAGGCATATCGATGCTCCTGTTATTACTCTGGTCAGGTAAGTATTCTAGCTAACCAGGGTTAGCCAGTCTGAGTGTGTATCCAGACGACCATGTACCAGATCAAAATACATGGTCTGCAGTTTTTCTGTAATCGGCCCGCGAGAACCGTTGCCTATCGCAATATCATCGATCTCACGGATCGGTGTTACTTCCGCTGCAGAGCCTGTAAAAAACACTTCATCAGCATCATATAACTGTTCGATCTTGATAGTGGTCTCGACGACATCATGACCTGTTTCTCTTGCCAGCGTCATGATCGTATTACGTGTGATACCGTTTAATGATGCGGTAAGTTCAGGGGTATACAGTACACCGTCATTTATCATAAAAATATTTTCACCACTCCCTTCAGCCACATTGCCTTTACTGTCCAGCAATAAAGCTTCATCATAACCCTTGCTCATCGCTTCATCGAGTGCCAGCATCGAATTGATATAATTACCATTCGCCTTAGCGAGATACATGCTCGGATGTGAATCATTTTTTATGAATGTCGACTTACGGATACGGATACCATTATCAAGACTCTCCTGACCCAGATAAGCCCCCCACTCCCATGCTGCGACCATGACATGTACCCGCAGATTGTCTGCACGTAGCCCCATACCTTCTGAGCCATAAAAACACATCGGGCGGATGTAGGCAGACTCGAGATTATTCTCTACAACGGCAGCAAGCTGTGCTTTATTCAGTGTCTCTTTATCAAACGGTATATCCATATTCATGATATCTGCAGATTCAAACAGGCGATCTGTATGCGCCTGTAGACGAAAAACAGCAGTGCCTTGCTCAGCTTTGTATGCACGCAAACCTTCGAATACACCCATACCATAATGTAACGTATGCGTTAAAACGTGGATCTTGGCATCACGCCAATCAACCATTTTACCGTCAAACCAGATTACGCCATCTCTATCGGCCATGGTTTGCATAAACTTCTCCTCAAATATAAAAATCAGTTTTAGGGTAACTACGGAGTTACCAGGAAAACTGAACTCGAAACATAAAACTTATCAACTTTCTTTCCTGGGCATCAATCTGCCCCAAACTGAAGCCACATTCTCTCGGTGCAGCGAGATATCACTATCATCGATCTCACATTCGAGATTATGCCAGTTCTTCAGCTTACGAAAATACCGGTATGCATCTGCGATATTCGCAGCATCGTCAGGACCATACCAACCTGCCTTTGTTAGCTCATCAATCAATGCAAGCGTAGCCGTATGCCTTATGCAGCTACCGTACTTTTCAGCATGGAGCAACACACCCGCCTGCGTCATAAATTCGATATCGATCAGCCCACCACTGTCCTGCTTAACATCAAAACCCTCTGTTTTATTGGCCAGATGGTCACGCATTTTCTCGCGCATCACCACCACTTCCTGCAGCAACCGAGCCGGATCACGCTCCTGCCTGAGAACCGAACTGCGAATTCTAGCAAATTCCTGCTCCAACAGTGCATCTCCAGCAACAAATCGAGCACGGATTAATGCCTGATGCTCCCAGCTCCAGGCTTTTTCGTGTTGATATACCTCAAATGCATGAATGCTACTCACCATCAGGCCAGCCTGTCCATCTGGGCGTAACCGGGTATCCACCTCGTATAGTATGCCAGAATAGGTATGGGTATTTAAGAAGTGGATCACCCGTTGCGCAACACGGGCAAAAAAATGCTGATTGTCCACACTTCGCTCACCCGAAGTATACTGTTTCTCACCCCCACTATTATGCAGGAAAATAATATCCAGATCCGATCCGTAACCGAGCTCATTCCCCCCCATTTTTCCATATGCCACAATCGACATCGCTGGCCTGAAAAGCTCACCCTCGATAATACACGCGGGTTCACCGTATTTTTCAACCATTGCCGACCACGATAAATGCAGTATCTTTTCCAGCAATATGTTTGCCAGTTCCGTCAATCGATCCGAGACCGATTCCACCGGTTCGGCATAAAATACATCCAGCATAGCAATGGTAAAGACCATCTGTCGTTTGAACTGACGAAACCTGTCCATCTGCAATTCGAGCTCATCACCTGTTCTGCCTGCTACCGATTCTATCCTGGCCAGTTCAAGTTCCAGTAGTTGCTCGATATCATAACGCTTGCGAAATACTTCTGCCGTGCTCAACAGGCTATCCAGCAGGACGGGATGCTTGACCAGTCGCTCAGCAAACCACTCACTTGCGGCGCACAGGGTCAACATCTGTAGCTGTGTCGCTGGATATTCGATCAACAGGCTGATATAAATCTTACGCCCCGCCAGAGCCTTGAGGATACGCCCGACACGATCAAGCAATATTTCCTGTTGCGGGTAAGCCGCTATTTTTTCGACCAGCGATTCTATGAGTTGCGCTAATTTACGCTGGCTATCTTCGGTGAGACGTTTGAACTGTGGAGCTTCGCGCAACTGTACGAGATAACTGACAATATTTTCAACATCATTGAACCCGGTCTCATTGAGGAATACTGAAAAAGCCTCGATAATGCTCGTATTCGCATCCTCACTACCCCCCGCCCAGAACAGGGCAAAAGGTGTCAACCGAGTTTCTCTATTTTCATTTTCAGGTGTCACCAGATCCCGAAAGACCCGCTCGACACTACCTTGGTGTTGAGATAAAT
>DROB01000241.1 GCA_011321985.1 Gammaproteobacteria bacterium
CAGGAAAAAAAGGAAGATATCGATAAATTACTGGCCAAGTGCAATCTGTACGCTACCAGTAGTGACGAGATATCCAGCCAGATAAGTGAAGCTGAAAAGTCTTATTTTAAGCAAAAGTACCTGATAAAAAGCCCGGACATGATTCAGCTGGTGTTCGCATATATGTCCAATCCCGTTGCCATTCTGTCTGATTCGGGGCATTTTATTTTTCTGCACTCGGGTATACAGAAGGTAGATAAAGCCAATCTGGCTCTGAGTGTCGTAGTAATAGTGTTATCGGTCTTCCTTGGTCTATGGTTACGCAGAAAAATCTTACTGTTAGAAAGCGGGCGGGAATGGAAAGAGGAATTTTCTGAGAATTTAATAAGGGCACTGCTTACCACATTGTCATGGGCAGCGCCGTATCTTATCGGTTCAGCCGTTGCCGCTTTATGTACGGTACTGATAACAGAGAAATCGAGTCAGGTTCCCTTCATAACCGAATTCTTTATCGGTCTGTTTATCTTCTTCCTGTCAAAAATGGTTATTCATCTATTGTTGGCACCCTTCCCGCCAGCGAAAGTCTTCATCTCTTTAACCGCACATGTTGCAGAGAGCCTGGCCAGGCGGCTCAATGTTCTGGCTGTTTTAGGACTGACAGGGTATCTGGCGTTCTATACCGTTTTTTCTGAGAGTATCGTGGAGTCGAACCTGTTATTGCTCCGGAATATTTTTTCTCTGTTCTATGTACTGAATATAGTATGGATGCTTCAGGTGATAATAAGAGCACCACGTTTGCCTAAATTACGTTACCTGTCCATGCTGGTAGTTGTGGCGATCATCGCATCCCTGGTTGCGGAATGGATGGGCTACAGAAATCTGGCCTTTACAGGGAGAAGGATCATATTACTGACTTTTATCGCTTACGTGTTATTTATTGGTGCGTCAAAAGTATTCAGAGATCTGTTTAATGCGATAGATGACGGAACCTATCCGTGGTGTCAAAGGCTACATGAGACACTGGGTGTTGGACCGGGAGAGAAAGTGCCGGGACTGGTCTGGATGCGCCTGTTGGCGACAATCATCATCTGGGGAGGATTTGCCGGCTTGATTATCAATAGTTGGGATTACAGTGGCGGCATACTCGAACAGGTAAAGAGTTATGTCATCGATGGTTTTGACGTAGGTGATTTTAGGATAGTGCCCGGGAGGATACTGTGGGCTCTGTTGTTATTCGGCTTGATCATTATTTCTTCCAGCTGGATACGCTCACAGCTGGAGCATAACTGGCTCAAAATGACGACCATGGGGCAGGGAGCGCGTGACGCGATGGTAACGATCATCGGTTACATCATGTTCATCGTCGCATTATTGGTCGGCCTGTCTGCGGCAGGTTTTGATTTTAGCAATATCACCATAATCGCAGGCGCTCTATCAGTCGGTATTGGTTTCGGGTTGCAGAATATCGTTAATAACTTCGTCTCCGGGCTTATTCTTCTGTTTGAAAGACCGATACGAAAAGGCGACTGGATCGTCGTCGGTGGCACAGAAGGTTATGTGAAGGATATCCATATCCGCTCTACGCGGATACAGACTTTCGATCGTTCGGATGTGATCGTACCGAACTCGGAGTTGATCTCAAACCAGGTGACGAACTGGGTGCTCTCCAACCGAGGCGGGCGGGCTATTATCCCCATCGGGGTAGCATATGGTACCGATACAGAAAGAGTGCGAGATATCCTGCTGGCTATCGCGGAGGAAAACGAAAATGTCGTTAAATCTTCCAGTATGCCCAAACCGTTAGTATTGTTCAGAGAGTTTGGTGACAGTTCGCTGAATTTTGAACTTCGTGTTTTCCTGCATAATATAGATAGTCGTCTGAGGGTTGTAAGC
>DROB01000242.1 GCA_011321985.1 Gammaproteobacteria bacterium
TAAGCTTTAACCGAATAGTGTTATTTACTGGATGTGTGAATAAAGTTTATGTGGTACAGAGAGATGGTTGGGATAATCACACGAGGCGGTGAATGCTCTGAAAAATCACCAGGCTGGATCTTTCGGGGCCTGGGGATACTGGTACTCCTGTCAATCTTATCAGGTTGTGATGGGAAGTCTTTCAAGCTGGATCTTGCTGAAGGTGACACGGTACCGGTCAGTATCAACAAGATCGAAAGTGATGTCGATTCCTGGAAAGAAGTCTGCTCCATGGATATAGCTGACCATCTGCACGGTCATCGTATCTCTGATTTACGTGCTGCCGGTAAACCTTTTCTGGTGGTGTTCGGCACCCCTCAGCATTGCACCATGTGCGTTGATCAACTGGTACGTGTGACTGGCCTGCAGGAGAAATACGGTGAACGTTTTGCGTTCATCCATTCAGATGGTTACCGTGAGAATTCGGTATGGGTTGACTGGGGAATCAAGGGTGAACCCTGGACTTTTGTCGTTGATGGTAAGGGTGAAGTACGCAAGCTGTTCGCTGGGCCAACGGATGATGCGCTGATGGAAGCGGAGATCGACAAGCTGCTGGCGGAGAATGATCGTTGAGTAGCAAGATGAGTAAGCCTGCGATAAACATCTATGCCCGGATATTGATACCTCTGGTCCTGTTGCCTGCGCGCAATGTAATGGCCCTGCAAGATTATACCTATGTCCAGTCATCACTGGCTTTCCCGTGGTTTATGTTTTTCGTGTTTTTTGCACTTATCCTGATCCCCTTTTTTATGGTTATCGTGCTTGCCTGGCGTAAACCCGGTATGAGAGAAGATGAGGTTTCTGATATGGGTGCATCGCTACCTTCATCACCCGATAAAATCGGGAGGAAAGGGGTGTTCAATCGTATTGTACTGCCGGTGATACTGGTTGGCGTTGGTGTATTTTCAATTTTGCTGGTACTGAATGCATATCAGGCAATGGATCTGATGGAAACACTGGGTACGGCTGCACCGACTATGCTCAATGCGAGGCCATGATTAATTTCTAATAAAGTGGATTGTTCCGCTATTTTTTACTGCTGTTTCTAGTAATATGTTCTCCCATGCTTGCTTACCCCGATATAGACCCTGTCGCCCTGTCTCTAGGCCCTTTAAAAGTCCACTGGTACGGCCTGATGTATCTTACTGGCTTTGTTGGAGCCTGGTTTTACGGTATACAGCGCACCAAACGTGACGATATCAACTGGACCCGAAAGCAGGTGGAAGATGTTATTTTCTACGGTGCTATGGGCGTTATCCTTGGCGGGCGTATCGGATATACCCTGTTCTACAATTTCCCTGCTTTTTTAGATAACCCGGTCTCACTCTTTTATATCCAGCAGGGTGGTATGTCATTCCATGGGGGGATGTTGGGTGTTTTTACCGGGCTATATTTATTTGGTCGCAAGAATGGTATGACCTTTTTTCAGGTTTCAGATTTTATCGCACCCTGGGTGCCGATCGGTCTGGGTGCGGGTCGAATTGGAAACTTCATCAACCATGAGTTATGGGGGAGGCCGATGGAAACGGTGATGCCCTGGGCTCTGGATTATGGCGACCATATCGCTCGCCATCCCTCTTCACTGTATCAGGCGTTGACCGAGGGCTTATTGTTATTTTTAATATTGTGGTGGTACTCCTCTAAGCCGAGGCCTTATATGGCTATTTCTGCGGTGTTCATGTTCTGTTATGGTAGTTTCCGTTTTATCACCGAGTTTTACAGAACGCCTGATGCACAGCTCGGTTTTATCGCATTTGACTGGCTGACGATGGGGCAGCTTTTATCATTGCCAATGATTTTATTTGGCATGGTTGTTTATTATCTGTCTATGAAAAAACTGAAGAGTCATCCATGAAACAATACCTGGATTTAATGCGTCATGTTCGCGATAACGGTGCCAGAAAAGAAGACCGCACGGGTACGGGTACGGTTTCTGTGTTCGGTCATCAGATGCGCTTCGATCTGAGTGAGGGCTTCCCGTTAGTCACCACGAAAAAATGTCACCTAAAGTCGATCATCCATGAATTGCTCTGGTTTCTGACGGGTGATACCAATATCAAATACTTGCAGGATAACGGTGTGCGTATCTGGAATGAGTGGGCTGATGATGAAGGTAACCTCGGTCCCGTTTATGGTTATCAATGGCGTTCATGGCCCAGGGCTGATAAAGACGGGGCTCATGTCGATCAGATCAGCCAGATTATTGAGCAGATAAAAAATACGCCTGATTCACGCCGCATCATCGTCAGTGCCTGGAATGTCGGTGAGATAGAAAATATGGCTCTGCCTCCCTGTCATATGATGTTTCAGTTCTATGTGGCGGATGGAAAACTTTCCTGTCAGTTGTATCAACGAAGTGCTGATATTTTCCTCGGTGTTCCCTTTAATATTGCTTCATATGCTTTACTCACCATGATGGTAGCGCAGGTCTGTGATCTGGCACCGGGTGATTTTGTGCACACGCTGGGTGACGCACACCTGTATTCCAACCACCTGGAGCAGGCGGATGAGCAGTTAAGTCGTAAACCTTTTCCGTTGCCGGTAATGAAGATTAATCCTGACGTACAATCGATATTTGACTTCAAATTTGAAGACTTTGAATTAGTGGGATATGAAGCACATCCGCACATTAAAGGTGCAGTTGCTGTTTAATAGCATTAAAAAATGCTCACCATGGAGTTTCGCAGTAATTAATAGAAGTACCTTAAGTATTAATTAGCTTTTTCCTGTGTTTTCCGTGTCCTCTGTGGCAAGTATTTTTCTTTTTAAGGTAATCTAAATGATTGTTTCTATTATTGCAGCAATGGATCGTAATCGTCTGATCGGTAATCATAACCAGCTGCCCTGGCATCTGCCGGCTGATTTTGCTCATTTTAAGGCAGTGACCATGGGAAAACCCATCATCATGGGACGCAAGACCTATGAGTCCATCGGTAAGCCGCTGCCTGGCAGGACCAATATCGTGCTTAGTCGAAATACCGATACTCGATTTGAAGGTGTTGTATGTGTTACCAGCTTTGATGAAGCACGGGCAGTTGTTCCCGATGCAGAGGAAATAATGGTGATCGGCGGTAGTACCATCTACGAGATGTTGATGCCAGAGGCGGGCAGGCTGTATCTCACCTATGTCGATGCCGCATTTGAAGGCGATGCATGGTTTCCTGATTTTGATGAGGGCGAATGGGATGAGATAGAAACCATAGAGCACGCTGCAGATGATAAAAATGCCTATATCTGCCGGTTTGTAACATTAGAAAAAAAGACTGAACTTTAAGGGTATTACCCAGTCCTAGATAATGTGCAATTTTTTCCCCTCCTATTAAGAGTACCCCCTAGGTACTCTTTTTTTTGCCCCTGCTTTTCCTGTGGCTTTCTTCTTTAAGGTACTTTTCTGGTGGTTTTTGCGCACCAGGGCAATCTAGATGGCTGTATACAAAAGGGAAGGTATCTATCCGCATCGCGGTTAATCTTCCGCCCCAGAGACAGCCAGAGTCTATCGCGTAAGCATTATTACAGCTTGATATGCCAGCCTGTGGTAGCGTCGACCAGTGGCCAAAAATAATCGTATCCTTTCGTGATTTTCTGTCAGGCACTTCGTACCACGGGAGCAGGTGTTCGGCCTGAGTGCCGGGCGCACCTTTGGAGCCTAAGGCTGCTTTACCTTCCCTGTCGCAATATCGTAGTCGTGTGAGCATATTGGTGATAAAACGATAGCGTGGCCAGCCCTTCAGTGTCTCATTCCAGATGAAGGGCTTATCGCCATACATGTGTTTATAAAAATTTATATGGTTGTCACTCTGTAATATACCTTCTACCTCGGCCGCCAGTTGTAGCGCCGTTTTGATACTCCAGTGTGGATGGATGCCTGCGTGAAGCAAGGTGATGTTCCTGTCTCTATCATGGAATATCATGTGTTGGTGGCGTAACCAGTCGAGGAGCTGGTCGGCATCATCTGCCCGCAAGATGGCATCAAGCGTATCTTTTTTCCCGGGCTCTTTATGATCGAATGCTGTCGCAAGTAAGTGCAGGTCATGATTGCCTAATACGGTGATGGCATTCCCTTCGAGTGACCGTATAAAGCGGAGGGTCTCCAGTGATTTCGGGCCACGGTTAACCAGGTCACCGCAGAACCAGAGCCGGTCACGATCACTGTTGAATCTTATCTGGGCCAGGAGGTTTTTTAATTCATCAAAACAGCCTTGCACATCACCGATGGCATATGTTGCCATAGATCGCCCCGTAGATAAATTTTAAGTGGTAAGTGATAAATTGCAAGTTAATTCCTATCCGTTAGCTGGTGTTGATTTATATATGAAGCATCACTGCTGTCCCGTTAACTATTGAAGGAATGAAATCCAGCAAATGACTGAGACCGTATGCCGCACGGACGCGGCATCCGAGCGCACATGGATGTGTTTACAGCGTGTCTCAGTCATTTGCTGGATTTCGTGTCTCGGGTTATATAACCATATCATATGAACCGACACTATCGCCCTTTCTGGTGGCAAAAGAGAAAGTTAACGGGACAGCAGTGATGAAGCATATAACCAGCGTAAACTTGTAATACATTAACTTTTAACCTAAGGAACCTCTGAATAAGTCGTGGATCGACATTTAGCAGTTTAGAATGTCCTGTTTCCGCGTTGTGGGATTTCATAATGGCCCTGCTATTGCGTGCATCCCACGCCTTGAAACAGAACATTCTAAACCACAATCTGTCAGGCCTA
>DROB01000243.1 GCA_011321985.1 Gammaproteobacteria bacterium
GACCAATCTTGTGACTGTACAACGTGTTGCCCGAAATTTTAGGAATGATGTAATACGCGATAGCCGCCGACACCGGCGTGATCCACAGACCCAGAATATTGTGTGCATGCCACCATGTCATATAGGCTTCAGCCAGGCCCGTGACCGGAAAGAAATCAGGGATAGCACCGATAAAATAGGTAAGGATAATAAACAGACAGGCCGCCGCGAAGAACCACAAAGTAACATATAAGCCATCGATGCGGCGATTCAACATGGTCAACCAGATGTTGCAGGCCAGAGGCAATAACATGAACAACAATACATAAACATCGACAGGCCAGATCAAATCCTGATATTCACGCCCCGTCGTTAAACCATTGATCAGTGTGACAAAGACGACCACCATACCCAGATTCCAGGCCCAGCAGTTCCATAGACCCAGTCGCTCACTCCATAATTTTGTTTTGCATAAAGCGGGGGTGATGTAACACATGGCTCCGGCAAATGCCATGAAGATCCAGCCAAACACCACGAAGTGGACGTGTACCGGACGCACTCGTCCAAAATGCAGCCAGGGCGTATCATTCGGGAAGATATCCGGCCATGCCAGGCGAAATGAGGTGACGATGGCGAGCAGGGTGCCGATGACCAGCATGACGATCGCCGAGAAAAAAAAGTGTTTCGCCGCAGTGCCTTCGGCTATATCATTCTCAGTCAAAAAACGCATTATTTCTCTCCTCTACAGATATACATCATTTATTTACCCTGCTTACGCATAACTGCACTCAGGTACCAGAAACTGATTGCGGAGACGACACCGGTAGCAAGCGATATCCCCAGGCCCCAGTTCAGCAGATCGTACCAGTCACCGTAGATACGCATACCGACTATCGGCAGGATACAAAGCTGAAAAACGGTACCAAGACCGAGCCCGACAAAAAAACCGCTGTATATAAAGGTAAGCGTGCGATCCATTAGTTTATCCCCCTCTTTTCTTGAATATCGTTAGCAATATATTACTGATATATGTCCAGTAACCGAATCCCATAAGCATCGCACCTGTAATGATCATGATGTGATGAATAGAACCTACCGCTTCCAGTGCCTGACCATAAGTCATGCCGCTATGTATCATGTTGCCCTCGATGATGCCGAGGATGACCAATGAGCTAAAAAAAACAAACACGCCTAACATGGAAAACCAGAAAGACATCGTTGCCAGCGTGGTACTGTAAATAGGTCTGTTGACTAATTTTGGCAGTACATAATAGAACAAACCCATCATGCCAACCGTCACGCCACCGACCAGATTAATATGTGCGTGAGCCAACGGATCGATGAGATGCCCTGCGGGTCCTGACTCTCTTATCCACTGCGCCAGACCCGGAAATGTTTGCATCACACCCAACAACGTTCCTATAAAAAGATTGACCACTGACAACACAAAAAATCTGAGCACGTGGCCACGCATCTTACCTTCGTGCTCTGCCTGTGAACCGGGAGGATTTTTTTGATTCTCATGCTCCTCCGAATATGCCAGTTTCGCCAGTTTGCTACTCATGCCCGCCTTTCAACTTCAACTTTTCTTTCCAGCCTTTTCATACCCAACATCTAAACCAACTCCACTTTCTTTTTGCTCTACCAGCGTTCGCATATATGTCACCAGTTGCCAACGCTGTGCTTCTGTCAACTGCTTCTTCCAGCCAATCATCGGTGTCCCTATCAGACCTTCACTTATTATCGCGAATAACATTTCATCACTCCGCATCTGCGTACGTGCCTTACGCAGATCCGCTGGATAGGGCGTGACACGATAAGCCCATTCACCCAGACCATCCCCTCGCACTCCATGACAGGATACACACAGCTGAGCATAATACACACGGCCTCGCTCTACTGTGCCCGGATCAAATTTTTCCGTAGTAACACTCGCATCCAGCGACTCGCCCACATGCGGCGGTGGTATCACATGGTTATCATCCGGTAATAATTTTACCGATAGAAAAGCACTTGTTACCGCCAGTACTATACCGCTCACAACCAGAAAAACTAACTTCATAGTGGTATTCGACATCCACCGCTTTAACTGGAACTAGCCTGTTGTTCTGCCGAAAATGCCTCCTGTGCTTTTTCAAGATCCCAACCGTTACGCAACGACATCACATACCAGACCAGTTGCCAACGCTGATCTTCATCCAGGAAATCGGCAAACGATGGCATCGGTGTACCATCGAAACCGGTAGTAAAAGTCTGGTATACACCTCTCGGGCTATTACCTGCTACGAACTGGCTGGCATCAGAAAAATCTCTGGGTTTTATCGATAGACCGTTATCGTCTTCAAGCTCCGGTGCCGATGGGCCATCACCTTTGCCTTTTTCACCGTGGCATTTGGCGCACTTCATTTCGTGGTACACATCCTTTCCTGCGGCAACTAATTCGTCTGTCGGCATCGGAGGATCACCAACCTCGATCGGATCATCCTGATACTCTGCCTCTTCTACCCATACAGGAGAAAGCGTTTTGATATAAGAAATAACCGCCCAACGATCCCTCTCCGGGAGAAACTTGAACGCAGGCATATCCTGATCGGCGACCAGACCACGTGAAATCGCCATGAACAAATCCCGGTCAGTAGGTAATGAACCGCTGGGAGTGGAACGGACCTTAAATACCGCAGCAGTAAAATCTCGTGGCTTACGCGGCAATGCATGACCCTGCCCCCATTTATCAGACAACTCCCACACCGCGCCATTACCATCAGCCTCCCTGCCGTGACAACCGATACATAACCCACGGTAAGTCCACTGCCCATAGTTGATCAAACCCTGTGTGACCGGAGGACTGTCACCAACCGGTTCTATATTGTGGGTCGTAGAGGCATACTTAAA
>DROB01000244.1 GCA_011321985.1 Gammaproteobacteria bacterium
CACCTGATTGATAAATCAGCCAGTGAGATCGTCGAGACCGCTAAACGCACTGGTGCTCACGTTAAAGGGCCTATTCCACTGCCGACGAAAAAAGAGCGCGTGACGATTCTTATTTCGCCACATGTGAATAAAGATGCGCGTGATCAGTACGAGATCCGCACGCATAAACGCATGATGGATATTATTGATCCCACTGACAAAACGGTCGATGCGCTGATGAAGCTGGACCTGTCTGCCGGTGTCGATGTGCAGATCAAGCTCAACTAGGGCCGGATTTTTACTGTTTTAATAATTTCAGGGCGAAAATCAAATTAATTTGGTTTTCGCCCTGTTACTGAAAAAAAAAGCTGTTATAATAGCCGGCTTTGCTGCCTGGCTAATGAAAACGCCATTTGAGGCTGTTTTCATTAAAAGTTGCGGCGCAAAGCATCTTATTATCGTAAGTCCGAGGTCGGTTAGCTGAAAGATACCGATCACTGGTTTCAATAAACCGGGGAAACTGCGAAAACAGAGATTGAGTACAAGTTCGACTGTTATTCTGAATTTTGACTCGATAGATATAAACAACCATTTAACCATGAGCCTTATTCATGGTTAAGCGACTGGTTTCACTTGAATTTCTTTGCTGGAGTTCAATGGACTGGTCTATTTTACTTAGCAGGATTCGACATGACTATTGGTGTTGTTGGTAGAAAAGCGGGCATGACACGTATATTCACTGAGGATGGGCATTCCATTCCTGTGAGTGTTATCGAAGTATCGTCTAATCGTGTCTCACAGATTAAAACTGATGAGACAGACGGTTACCAGGCGATACAGGTAACGACAGGCTCCAGAAAAGCTTCACGAGTAAACAAGCCGATGGCGGGTCACTTCGCTAAAGCAGGTGTCGAAGCCGGTCGCGGGCTGTGGGAATTTCGTATCGACAGTGAGAAAGCGGCTGAACAGGTTGCTGACCTGGCAGTAGGTGGTGAGTTATCCCTCGAGATGTTCGAAGCAGGTCAGAAAGTGGACGTGACGGGCACCACTATCGGTAAAGGGTTTCAGGGTGGTATCAAGCGCCATAACTTCTCCATGCAGGATGCGACACACGGTAACTCGATCTCTCACCGTTCAAACGGTTCGATCGGTATGTGTCAGACACCAGGGCGTGTTATCAAGGGTAAGAAAATGTCAGGTCACATGGGTAACGTGCAGCGCACTATCCAGTCGCTTGAGCTGGTGCGGGTCGATGCTGAACGGGGTCTGCTGCTGGTCAAGGGTTCAGTTCCTGGTTCAAAAGGCGGTGATGTGGTCATCAAGCCTGCTGTCAAAGCATAGAAAACGCTTAATTAAGCCTAACGCTAAATATTAAAGAAATAAGCCATAGAGATTAGATAGATATGGATCTGCAATTACACAATAGTAAAGAAACAATCACAGTGTCCGATGCGGTGTTTGGTCTTGAATACAAAGAGAGTCTGGTTCATCAGCTGGTGACTGCCTACAGAGCGGCAGGCCGTGCGGGTACAGTCGCACAGAAAAACCGTTCTGCAGTAAGAGGCGGTGGTGCCAAGCCATGGAATCAGAAGGGAACCGGGCGGGCACGTGCGGGTACCAGTCGCAGTCCATTGTGGCGCAGTGGTGGTACCACCTTTGCTGCACAGCCACGTGACTACACGCAGAAGCTGAATAAAAAAATGTACCGGACAGGCATCCGCTCTATCCTGTCTGAATTAAATCGCCAGCAGCGTCTTGTCATCGTCGAAGATATCACTGTCGATGCACCGAAGACAAAACAGATGGCAGCCAGGCTGGCTGATCTGGGCGTGAGTAAAACATTGATCGTTACTGAGACCGGTGACGAGAAGTTATACCTGTCAGCGCGCAACCTGGCCTACGTCGAGATATGTGATGTTGCGGGTATGAATCCCGTTAATCTGATCCGTTACGATCATGTCGTCCTCACCGTTGGTGCGGTTCGCGCCATCGAAGAGAATCTGGGTGACAAAGCCGACGGAGAGAGCAAATAATGAATCAGGAACGCATGCATCAAATTCTAATTTCTCCACACGTGTCAGAAAAAGGCACATTGCTGGCGGATGAGCAGAATCAACATGTTTTCAAGGTGCTGTCTACAGCGACGAAAACAGAAGTTAAACAGGCGGTCGAAGGCATGTTTAACGTGAAGGTAGATAAAGTTCGTATTTTAAATGTCAAGGGTAAGACCAAACGTTTTGGCGGTCGCTTGGGTAAGCGATCTGATCTTCGTAAAGCTTACGTCACCTTGATGGCAGATAACGATATTGATTTCGCTGGTGCGAATTAATTTACAAGTAACCGGATAGAACAGAGTCATGGCAATTGTAAAAACCAAACCAACCTCACCTGGACGTCGTTTTGTCGTCAAGGTAGTAAACAAAGAATTACATAAAGGTACGCCCGAGCGTTCACTGACTGAGAGTAAGAACAAGTCTGGTGGTCGTAATAATGCAGGCCGTATCAGTGTCCGTCACATCGGTGGGGGTCACAAGCAACGTTACCGTATCATCGATTTCAAGCGCAACAAAGACGGTATTCCTGCACGTGTCGAACGTATCGAATACGATCCGAATCGCACAGCTAATATCGCACTGCTGGTATATAAAGACGGTGTTAAGACCTACATCATCGCACCCAAAGGTGTGAAGGCCGGTGATACGCTTCAATCTGGTAGTGATGCGCCTATCCGCGCAGGTAACACATTACCGATCGCTAATATCCCTGTCGGATCACAGGTCCACTGCATCGAGATGAAGCCGGGTAAGGGAGCACAGATAGCTCGTAGTGCAGGCACCACCGCACAGCTGCTCGCACGTGAAGGTATTTATGCTACCTTGCGTTTGCGCTCCGGTGAGATGCGCAAGATACATACTGACTGCCGTGCGACTATCGGCGAAGTCGGTAACTCTGAACACTCACTGCGTTCACTGGGTAAAGCTGGTGCTACACGCTGGCGTGGTGTTCGTCCTACCGTCCGTGGTGTTGTGATGAATCCTGTCGATCACCCGCATGGTGGTGGTGAAGGGCGTACATCAGGTGGTCGCCATCCTGTGTCACCCTGGGGTACACCGACCAAGGGTTATAGAACGCGTAGTAATAAACGTACGGACAACATGATCGTTCGTCGTCGTAGTAAGTAATGCAGCATAAATAATTGAGGAAAGCCAAGTGCCACGTTCATTAAAAAAAGGTCCATTTATCGATCATCATTTGCTCACCAAAGTGAACAAAGCGGTTGAAACAAGTGATCGTAAACCGATCAAAACCTGGTCTCGTCGTTCTACGGTTTTCCCTGAGATGGTCGGTCTGACGATTGCAGTTCATAACGGAAGACAGCACATACCCGTTCTGATCAATGAGAATATGGTAGGACATAAGTTGGGTGAATTTGCACTGACCCGTACTTATCGAGGCCATGTTGCAAACAAAAAAGTCAAGTAGCGATTAATAGAGATAGGTAATCATCGTGGAAGTTATAGCAAAACATAGGTACGCACGTATTTCTCCCCAGAAATGCCGTTTGATCGCAGATCAGATCCGTGGTTTACCGGTTGATAAAGCATTAGATGCACTGAACTTTGGTGTGACTAAATCATCCGATCTGATGAAAAAAGTACTGGAGTCAGCGATAGCGAATGCTGAACATAACGAAGGTGCTGATATCGATGAGCTTACCGTCGCAAGAGTATTCGTCGACGAGGGACCAACGATGAAACGTATACAGCCTCGTGCGAAAGGCCGTGCTAATAGAATTTTAAAACGTACAAGCCATATTACGGTTTGCGTTTCTGACTAAATAAGTCTGATAGATAATTCAGAGAGATAGAGATAATGGGTCAAAAAGTACATCCAGTAGGTATACGTTTAGGTATTTCAGCAGATTGGAATGCAAAGTGGTACGCATCTAAAAAAGATTTTCCGAATCTTCTGAATGCAGACATACAGGTACGTGAATATCTGCGTAAGAAACTGGCTAATGCCAATGTCAGCCGTATACAGATCGAACGTCCGACTGGCTCCGCTAATATCACGATACATACTGCTCGCCCGGGTGTGGTCATCGGTAAGAAAGGCGCAGATATAGAGATATTGCGTAAAGAAGTTTCCAGGATTATCGGCTTGCACATCAATAGTGTGAAAGTGAATATAGAAGAGATTCGCAAGCCTGAGCTCGACGCTAAACTGGTTGCTGAAAGTATCGCACAACAGCTTGAACGTCGTGTGATGTTCAGACGTGCGATGAAACGTTCGATCCAGAATACCATGCGTATGGGTGCGCAGGGTATCAAGATCAAGATCGGTGGTCGTTTGAATGGTGCAGAGATCGCTCGCAGCGAGATGTATCATGAAGGCCGTGTGCCCCTGCATACACTACGTGCTGATATCGATTACGGTACACACGAAGCTTTAACTACTTACGGAATCCTGGGTATTAAAGTATGGATTTATAAAGGAGAGATTTTTGACCTTTATAAAGAACCAGAAACAAAAGACGCAACTAAAGCAGGCGCTGGCGCTAAATAATCGCGACGTCATAATTAGAGGATAAAAAAGTGTTACAACCCAAGCGTACTAAATTTCGCAAGATGTTCAAAGGCAAGAACCGTGGTCTTGCGCAAAACGGCAACAAGATCAGTTTTGGTGAATATGGTTTAAAAGCGACGGAACGTGGTCGTGTGTCTGCTCGTCAGATCGAAGCAGCACGTCGTGCGATGACGCGTAAAGTAAAACGTAACGGCAAGATCTGGATACGTGTCTTCCCGGATGTGCCTATTTCGAGTAAACCACTCGAAGTACGTATGGGTAAAGGAAAAGGTAATGTCGATTACTGGTGCTCTAAAGTTCAGCCCGGTACCGTTTTATACGAGATGGAAGGTGTCTCCGAAGAGCTGGCACGCGAAGCGTTTCGCCTGGCAGCAAACAAGCTTCCTATTAAAACAACTTTTGTAATCCGTGCGGTGATGTAATGGCTTCTGCTCAAGAATATAGAAACATGTCTGAAAAAGACCTAAATGCTGAATTGATCAATCTACGTCGTGAACAATTTAATTTACGTATGCAGATGGGTTCAGGTAATACACCGAAGATTCATCGCTTCAGCGTAGTTCGTCATGACATCGCTCGTATAAAAACAGTGTTGACCGAAAAGGGTCGTGCTGCTGAAAAAGGTAATTCATAATGGCTAATGCTACTGAGACAAACGAAGCAAATACACGAACAATGCAAGGTGTTGTTACAAGTGATTCAGGCGACAAATCAGCAACCATCATGATCGAACGTCGTATCAAGCATCCGATCTACGGAAAGTTCATCAATCGTTCGACCAAGATCCGTGTGCATGATGAATCGAACGAATGCAAGAAAGGCGATACCATTCTGATCGAGGCCTGTCGCCCGATGTCCAAGACCAAGTCCTGGAAACTCGTGAAGGTCGTCGAGAAAGCTTCCGAGCTTTAACCGCAGGTCTTCACGCTGAGATATACGTAGGAATATAACCATGATTCAAATGCAAACCATATTAAATTCTGCTGATAACAGTGGTGCACGCAGCATGATGTGTATCAAGGTTCTGGGCGGGTCACATCGTCGTTATGCGCGCGTAGGCGATGTCATTAAAGTTAGTATTAAAGATGCGATTCCTCGCGGTAAGGTTAAAAAGGGTGAGGTTTATAACGCAGTTGTCGTGCGTACCAGAAAAGGTATCCGCCGTTCGGATGGTTCATCGATTCGTTTCGATACCAATGCAGCGGTTATCCTTAATGCGAACCTGCAACCTGTAGGGACACGTATTTTTGGCCCGGTTACTCGAGAGTTACGTAATGAAAAATTCATGAAGATCGTTTCGCTGGCACCCGAAGTATTGTAGTACAGCAGACACGAGACAAACTATAAAGCTCCAGATATTAGTCGGATAGAAGATAATGAAACGTATTAAAAAAGGTGATCAGATCATCGTGATTGCAGGCAAGGACAAAGGTCGTCAGGGCACAGTATTAGATGTGGCAGATGACAGCATCCTGGTCGAAACGATAAATATGGCCAAGAAACATACCAAAGCCAATCCTATGGCAGGGATCGAAGGCGGTATAGTCGAAAAAGAAATGCCGATGGATATATCTAACGTGATGCTGTTTAACCCGATGACCAATAAAGGCGATCGAGTTGGTTTTAAATTACTGGAAGACGGTCGCAAGGTCCGTTACTTCAAATCTAACGGCGAAGTCGTAGACGCTTAAGGTAAAGAGAGATGTCAAGATTACAAGAATATTATCGTGATACGGTCATTAAAAATCTGATGGCTACCGGTGCTTACAAGAATGTGATGGATGTGCCACGTATC
>DROB01000245.1 GCA_011321985.1 Gammaproteobacteria bacterium
CACCGCTGCCGGTCTATGCCCATGTACCGATGATATTAGGGGATGATGGCAAACGCCTGTCCAAACGCCATGGGGCAGTCAGCGTCATGCAGTATAAAGAAGACGGTTTTCTGCCAGAAGCGTTGATCAATTATCTGGTTCGATTGAGCTGGTCGCACGGAGATCAGGAGATCTTCAGTCGTGAACAGATGATCGAACTCTTTGATGCCGTTGATATCAATACCTCGGCCTCGGCATTTAATACCGAAAAACTGCTCTGGTTGAACCAGCACTATATCAAAAACAAAGCACCTGAAGCACTGGCTGAAATATTGCACGATTATATCCAGGCAGCGGGTTATTCAACGCTCGATGGCCCGGATCTGATACGCGTGCTGGCTGTCTTTCAGGAACGTTGTAATACGCTGGTTGAGCTGGCGAATGACATACGTTTTCTCTATGAAGATTTTGAAACATACGATGTAAAACAGGCCAAAAAGCAGTTCAAGGAAACCAGTCTGCCGGTTCTGGAAACGTTAAAACAACAGTACCATGAACTGGAAGACTGGTCTGCAGAAGCGATACATCATGTGGTGGAAAGCACGGTTAATACGCTTGAAGTCGGCTTTGGAAAAGTCGGGCAACCCTTGCGTCTGGCGGTTACCGGTCACGGTAAATCGCCTTCTATCGATGTGACGCTGGCCCTGCTCGGTAAAGAAAAAACGCTTGAACGTCTTGATCAGGCTATACGTTATATCAGGGATAAGGGCTAAGGAACCTCTCTGGTTTAGTCACCGGCAGTCACCCGACTGACAGAAAAATCAGTGGATAACTGCCAGTGAACTACCGGCTTAGCTTCTTCTGGCGAAACCCGCAACACCGATTATGCCGGAGCCAAATAACCACAGTGCTGCAGGCACCGGTACGGCACTGACACTGGCCACTGAGCAGTTACCCGATCCTGCAATATTCTGTGACCCCGGGGTGAGGCAGCCCAGCTCAAAATCAAAGGCATTATTATTGCTGTCCATGCCATCAATGATGCGGGAAATACTGACGGTAGTGCTGTTATTGTCCTTGATGGTCAGGGCATCACCTTCGGTCTGAAGTGCCAGAAAACCTTCATAAGAGATGGAGTCCAGCAGGGAGGCGTTTTCAAAAAGTGCAATCGCGTCAGGGGCACCGTTCTGCAGCCAGCCACTGGTTGATGTGAAGCTATAGTCGCAGTTGAGCACCTGACTGGCATCACCACATACGACGAAATAATCACTGCCGCCGATACTGAATCCGGTTAAATCGATTGACCTGTATGCGGAAGAGTTTAAGCCGTTAATCAGGTCGATAGAGTAATTATCGAGTGACGTTATTAGATCACCCGTATTGAATAATTCTATAAATTCAGCGGTGTCAGCACCGGCCTGATCATAATCAAATTCATTGATAACGATTGCAGCGAGGCTGTTAAAACCGATGCAGGCGGTTGCAGTTAAAAGGCACAGTGACAGCTTTCTGGATTTTTCCATTTTTAATACTCCTTGTCGTTAAGAAATGCGCAGGATTGCGCGTCAAAACACAGCGTTTTGAGTCTGAATAGAGGTAATGTGCAAGCAGAAGGTGACTGGCGCTTTCAGGTCTGGCTATGGTATGCCGTGATGTGGTCGGTCGAAAACAGGTAGGGGGACACCCATTCCATCGGGTAAGGTCAGTTTCCATGTCAATCATCCTGATTGCAGATAGTGATAAATCCGTGTTGGGCAGATATTAACCAGATATTGGGGTGCTTGTAAACCTGTAAATGACGGTTACAGGCATTTTTTCAGATTTTGATTTGTTGTGCGAAGTGTTCTTTACTAAAAAACCCATTCAATATAAGATTCCTCCTCATTTCGGGGCTATAGCTCAGCTGGGAGAGCGCAACACTGGCAGTGTTGAGGTCAGCGGTTCGATCCCGCTTAGCTCCACCATATTCAAAGGGTAAAAATGAAGGTTATCGTTACCGGAGGCGCTGGATTTATCGGTTCGGCAGTCATTCGGCAATACGTCAACGACACCGGGCACGAGGTGGTTAACCTGGATGCGCTCACCTATGCCGGTAATCTGGAGTCGCTCACGGATATTGAGCAAAACGCCAGGTATATCTTTGAGCACGTCAATATCTGTGATATCAAAGCGCTGGAGCGGGTTTTTGAGCAGCATCAGCCCGATGCCATCATGCATCTGGCAGCTGAATCGCATGTTGACCGTTCCATCGACGGGCCTGCCGAGTTCATCCAGACAAATATCGTTGGTACCTATAACCTGCTCGATGTTGCCAAAAAATACTGGGATGGATTGTCCGGTGAGAAAAAAGCCCTTTTTCGATTCCACCATGTTTCGACAGATGAGGTCTATGGCGATCTGGGCAAAACCGGTTATTTTACCGAAGAGACTGCTTATGAACCCAGCTCACCTTATTCTGCCAGCAAAGCTTCTTCCGATCATCTGGTCAGGGCCTGGCATCGGACCTACGGTTTTCCGGTCGTCATCACCAACTGCTCCAATAATTATGGGGGTTATCAGTTTCCGGAGAAACTCATCCCGCTGGTAATACTTAATGCTCTGGAGGGTAGACCGTTGCCGGTCTATGGTAAAGGTGACCAGATCCGTGACTGGTTGCATGTAGATGACCATGCTCGGGCACTGAGGTTAGTGCTGGAAACCGGGAAAAATGGCGAGACGTATAACATCGGTGGCCACAATGAAAAGACCAATCTTGAGGTGGTGAAAACCATCTGCAACCTGCTGGATAAACTGGTACCGGATTCTCCCCATATACCCCATGATTCGCTGATAAGCTATGTTACAGACCGCCCTGGCCATGACCTGAGATATGCCATCGATGCGGATAAGATTGCAGCCGAGCTGGGATGGATACCGGAAGAAACATTTGAAAGCGGTCTCGAGAAAACCATTCACTGGTATCTGGAAAATGCACAATGGTGTCAGCATGTGCAGGATGGTAGTTACCAGAGAGAGCGATTAGGTACTGGAGAAGAAAAATGAAAGGCATAATTCTGGCAGGTGGATCAGGAACGAGATTGTATCCGATAACGCAGGGAGCGAGTAAACAGTTAATGCCGATCTACGATAAACCGATGATCTACTATCCTTTATCGGTATTGATGCTTTCGGGTATAACAGAAGTTCTGATTATTTCGACACCACACGATCTGCCCCAGTTTGAAGCACTGTTAGGAGATGGAAAAAATATCGGCATGTCTTTTTCCTATATCGAGCAACCGTCACCTGACGGGCTTGCGCAGGCTTTTATCCTGGGGGAAGACTTTATCGGTGATGATGATGTCTGCCTGGTGTTGGGGGATAATATTTTTTATGGTCAGGGACTTGTTGAGATGCTGGCAAATTCAGTTGCAAATGCAGAAAACAATAAAGCAACTGTCTTCGGCTATTATGTAAAAGATCCTGAGCGTTATGGTGTTGCTGAGTTTGATAAAAAAGGAAACGTGTTAAGTATCGAGGAAAAACCCGGAAATCCGAGAAGTCATTATGCTGTTGTCGGCCTGTATTTTTACCCTAATAACGTTATCGATATAGCTAAACAGGTTAAACCCTCGGTGCGGGGTGAACTTGAAATTACTACGGTCAATCAAAAATACCTCGAACAGGGTGGTTTGAAAGTTTCGCTGATGGGACGTGGTTATGCCTGGCTGGATACGGGAACGCACGAAAGCCTGTTAGAAGCATCAAACTATATCCAGACTATCGAAAATCGACAGGGTTTGAAAGTGGCCTGTATAGAGGAGATTGCTTTTGAGATGGGATATATCGATAAAAAGAAACTGGTCGAGCTGGCACTTCCCCTGAAGAATAATCAGTATGGACAATATCTACTGCGTCGGGCAGACGAGGGTCGTTTTCCTGGATGAGAGTGACAGCGTCAAAAATTTCTGATGTTTTAATCATCGAACCCGATGTTTTTGGTGATAGCCGAGGTTTTTTCTTCGAAAGCTTTAATAAGAAAAAGTTTGAGGGAGCAACGGGTCTTAAGGCTGATTTCGTGCAGGATAACCACTCTAGATCAACAAAAGGAGTGTTGCGTGGTCTGCATTATCAGATAAAACAACCACAGGGAAAACTTGTGCGTGTCTGTTGCGGAGAGGTATTTGATGTAGCTGTTGATATAAGAAGATCGTCACCAACTTTTGGTCAGTGGACCGGTGCTTTTTTATCTGCGGAGAACAAACGGCAGCTATGGATACCACAAGGGTTTGCTCATGGCTTCGTCGTCCTGTCAAAAACGGCAGAATGTTTGTATAAAGCGACTGATTATTATGCGCCGGAGCATGAGCGTTGTATCCGTTGGGATGATAAAGCGCTTGCTATAAATTGGCATTTCGATGATAAGCCACTTGTCTCAGAAAAAGATACACGAGGTTGTGGGTTCGGTCAGGCCGACATTTTTGAATGAAGATCCTGTTATTTGGTAAAAAAGGTCAGGTTGGTTGGGAGTTAAACCGATCATTGTTGCCTTTAGGTGATGTCGTAGCTCTGTGCAAGGATGAAGCCGATTTTTCCGAACCTGAAAAACTGAGAAAAATTGTATCGAGCTTAGCGCCAGATATTATAGTGAATGCTGCCGCGTATACTGCAGTCGATAATGCGGAAGAGAATGAGGGTGTGGCATTCAGAGTTAATGCGGCCTCACCTGGTGTGTTGGCAGAAGAAGCGTTAAAGTTGAACGCTTTATTAATTCATTATTCTACTGATTACGTTTTTGATGGAACAAAAAAAACTCTTTATACGGAATCGGATGCAGCTGACCCGGTAAATGCATATGGAAGGACCAAACTGGCGGGTGAGAAAGCTATTCAAGCTTCAGGATGTGCCTACCTGATTTTTCGTACTTCATGGGTGTATGCTGGCAGAGGTAATAATTTCCTGTTGACGATATTGAAATCGATAAAAGAAAAAAAAGAACTGGATATAGTGTCAGATCAGATCGGGGCTCCAACTTCAGCAAGGCTGATCGCTGATACTACATCGCAATGTTTGATGTTGGCTATCCAGGAGATGCTGACAGGCCATTTCATCTCTGAGCTGTACCACTTGTCTGCTTCAGGTACTACAAGTTGGCATGGGTTTTCTGAAGAGATAGTCAGGGTCGCGAGGTTGCATAATTACCCGCTGAAAATTGAAAGAGTAAATCGAGTTCTGAGTTCAGATTATCCTGTGTCAGCAAATCGACCGCTTAGCTCATTACTCAGTACGAAGAAATTACAGAATAAATTCAAAGTTACGCTTCCTGACTGGAAAATTTCACTTGATATGTGTCTGCAAGAGATAGGGTATTTCGGACCAGAATAATAAGCGGTTCGTTCAGTATGTTGCTTTAGTAGCGGTATGGTAAGATGTGTGGTTTTTTAAATAAATTAAGGGTATGGTTTTGTTATGACGAGCGGTAAAGTCGCGTTAATTACGGGTATTACAGGCCAGGATGGTTCTTATCTCGCTGAATTTCTTTTAGAAAAGGGATATGTCGTTCATGGGATAAAACGCCGTGCATCATCATTTAATACTGACCGAATAGACCATCTGTACCAGGATCCACACGAGACAAATCAGAAATTCATCCTGCATTACG
>DROB01000246.1 GCA_011321985.1 Gammaproteobacteria bacterium
TACAAGGGCTTTCAATTTGGTGCGTAGCATAGCAGAATTGCCGCCATGACACAGCAGACAAATCCTCCACTACTCAATAATATTCGTATCGTGATGGTCAATACCTCCCATCCGGGCAATATCGGCGCAGCCGCACGTGCCATGAAAAATATGGGTTTATCCCGATTGTATCTGGTGAACCCTAAAGAGTATCCCTCTCTGGAAGCCATCAGTCGTTCGGTGGGTGCGGTGAATATCCTGGATGATGCCGTCGTGGTGAATGACCTGAATGAAGCGATCTCGGGGTGTGTCTGGGTGGCAGGAACCAGTGCCCGGTTCAGGACCATCGAATGGCCGATTCTTGAACCGGAAGAGTGTGTACAGAAAGCACTGGAAAATATCGAACAGGGTGAGATAGCTGTGGTATTTGGTAATGAGACTAATGGTCTGACCAATGAGCAGATGGAACGATGTAACGTATTGCTGCATATTCCGACCAATCCCGAGTTCAGCTCATTAAATATAGCTGCAGCTGTGCAGATAGTGTGCTATGAATTTCGTCAGGCACTGGTAAAGATAAAAACAAAGCCGATACGAGGCAGTAAGCACCGTTACGATACCATGGCGAATGCGACTCAGCTCGAAGGTATGTATGGACATATCCGTGATTCGCTGGATCACCTCGGTTTTTTTGGCACCAAAAATCCGGATGTGATGATGCGACGGTTAAAAGGTTTGTTCAGTCGTGCAGCGACCACGCAGAGGGAAGTGAGTATCATCCGGGGGATCTGTGCGGCCATCCAGGGTAAAAAGCGCCCACGGTGATTCGTGAGTTCAGTCTTTGTCGAGCAAGAAATTAAACCCCAGTGTCAGCCAGGCAATTAAGAAACAGACTCCACCAAACGGTGTGATGATGCCCAGCCATCTGATCTCACTCAGTGCCAGAGCGTATAGACTGCCGCTGAACAGGATGATACCGATAAACATGAATATGGCAGAGGCATGAAGGCAACGATTGCTTTCGTGTTTGCCAAGAGCGCCGATAACTATCATACCCGTACCATGGATCAGTTGATAGTTTGCTGCTGTTTTAAATACACCCAGGTACTCCGGGGTTAATAAATCTCTCAGTACATGTGCACCAAAAGCTCCAGCAGCTACGGCGATAAAGGCATTGAATGCGCCGAAAGCGATGATTAAATTAACCATGGTTTGACCTTATTTAACTTTTTATGAGAGTCGTAATATAATCTATCGAAACATTCTAATGAGTTAGTGGAGAAATTGCATGCCATCTTTTGATATTGTTGCCGAAGTAGATAATCACGAGTTAACCAATGCGGTCGACCAGATGAATCGTGAGGTCTCTAACAGATTTGATTTTAAAGGCAGTGATGCAAAAATCATCCTTAAAGAGTACGAGATGAATTTTGAAGCAGCCAGTGATTTTCAGTTGAAACAGATGCGAGATATCATGGTAAACAAACTATCCAAACGTGGTATCGATAAAGAGGATGCTAAAAAGATCACCAAGATGATCAAGGAGAAAAAGTTTAAGGTACAGGCGGCGATTCAGGGTGAACAGGTACGTGTGACGGGCAAGAAACGTGATGAGCTACAGGAAGTAATGGCTTACCTGAAAGCGGCGGATATCGATCTGCCATTGCAGTTTAATAATTTCAGAGATTAAAGGTTTTTCTCAGCAGGGCAGGAAAAAGTATGGATATTCTGACCATGCACTGGTTAAACCTGAACGGACGGTTACTGTACCAGATCGAAAGTCTGCTACCGACGGCGGTCTTTTGGCCAAGACTGAGAATGCGCCTTTCGCTGTGATGATGTGTGTTGTTTGAGGCAGCACCGGTTAATTAATATTCAGATTCAACGTCGCGAAGACGATGGTCGAGGCGACGATGCCCATACCCAGAGTGATATAGCTTAGTCTGAGGTTGGTATATTTTTTGTCCAGCACTATGCCTATCTGATAGATATCCTTTATCAGCAATGTGCGTGCCTGTTCATTATCCTGCAGGCTGTCCTTTAATGTGTGTATATATTCCTCCTGACTCATCATGGTGAAACTGCCAAAAAACA
>DROB01000247.1 GCA_011321985.1 Gammaproteobacteria bacterium
AGCGATACGATGACGGAATAATTCATCACCCTCGTCAGATAATGCGATACCTTCAATTTTTGTGCCGCCAAGATCGATACCGATTTTTATCATAAGTTGTATTAATTCAGACTTGAACTGACAGTAAGTGTACCAAATTCAAAGGCTGTTTCCGACGATTGACTGACGTTGAAAGATCTAGAAATATTTTGCCGCGAAGGACGCAAAAAAAACGCCAATAAAACCTTTTTTAGTTTTTTTCGCAGGTCGGGTCAGCGATACGTAACCCGACGTTTACATCGACTTTAAAAGATTAAAGGCGATTAACCGCAGAGGCACCTCTGCGGTGAAAATATTTTGACTTTGTTTTTTATTGAACATCGCTTATCGCCGATAACTACCTTTTGTTTAAAACAAGCGGGAGAAAACAATAACGATCATTCTATACGGTTGCCGCCGTTATTAAACCTCTCTGCTCTCTGTGGTTAATTATTTTTTAACCGTTCAGACTGCCAGTAGACCTCACCGATACCTTCATGCTTACTGATCGCACGTGCCAATACGAACAGGTAGTCCGATAAACGATTGACATAGGCTAACAGACAGGGGTTCAATGGTTGCTGGCGATTCAAACTGACCAGAGACCGCTCGACCCGGCGACAGACCGCCCTCGCAACATGGCAGTGTGATGCGGCAAGGCCTCCGCCCGGTAAGATAAATTCTTTTAACGGTGTTAGTGTCCGGTTTATTTCATCCAGCGATTCTTCCAGTGTATCAACACCCACCTGCTGGATAATAGTCTGCCCCATAGATAGCTCGGCACCCACATTAAATAACTCATCCTGAATGATGTTAACTGGATCGATAAAGACTTCCGGGATATGGCATACCAGTACAGCGAGCTGGCTATTAAGTTCATCGATATCACCGATAACATGGATTAACAGATCATCTTTTTCTACACGTGAACCATCGGCCATGCCGGTGCTGCCATCATCACCGGTACGGGTATATATCTTTGTTAATCGATCAGCCATCGCTAATGATACCCCGAGTATATCCGTTACGCATACTACTCTGAAAATACGATTTTATCAGGATTCAGGCTGGTAGACAGCGCATCAACCTCCGTATCTGTGGCTGGATCAATAATCCGCACTGTTGCGTTTGCACTATCTCCCACCCAGAGCAGACCTTTGCTATCAACAGCCAGGTCTGATATCTGACCATTGATCAACGAAGCAACTTTTGTTGGCACTATCTCAGCCGTTGATAGATTCAGCTTATATAAGGTGTTGTCGGTAAAACCTGCATAGCCCACAAAATACAGGATATTATCAGAGACCGCAGCCAGCTCAGTAATCAGACCGAAGGGATGATTAAAGGCATCACCATCATCAAGGATCACCGTCGTATTCAAACTCTCGATATCAACTTTTTCGATACCTCCGGTAAATTGCTCCGGGAAAAAGCTGCCTGAACTTTGAACAAAAATGGAATTTGATGCAGCATCAAAAATAATTCCAGTCGGATTACGTGTCTGCAACGGGATACCTTTCAATGTATCACCTGCGATATTAGCATCGATCTCTTCATCAGTAGCTACGTCAAATATTGCGATGTAGGCATTCTGAGTCACGGCGAATCCATCAAGACGCTGAAGGGTAATGTATAATCTCCCGTCGACGACGACCCCGCTATCCATCTCAGGCACACCATCAGCATCTGCATATGCTGACA
>DROB01000248.1 GCA_011321985.1 Gammaproteobacteria bacterium
ATGACCAGCGACGATGCCGTTCTGCATCACGTGTCTGCGCCTGGGTCAACAGGCCCAGTAGCGTATCATTATTACTGCGAGCAGTTAAACCAAACTGGGTCAGGACAGCTTCTTCAATAGCCGGTTTTGCAATCAGGTTAATTGCGACAAATGACTCTGCCCAGTCCCAGGCCACCAGTGCTTTTTCCATCAGTTCTCTAAAGCCCTGCCAGACAGGATCGGCTTCCCAAATTTCTCTTTCTTTTTCAGCAAAGCCAACATCTGCATAAGTGTTAGATAATTCTTTGGTCCGATAAGCCGTATGCGTTAGCCAGCGTAAACTGTCCGCCGTCTGATAGGTTGCACAATTAGTAATAGTGCTTGCTGGTGCCATTTGGTGAAGATAGGCTGACCCCTGTTGCAGGGTATGGAACAGATACCGGCCGGGAGTATAGAAACGCGCCAGTATAGATACCCAGCCTGAGTCCAGCATTTCATCGTGACCACGTTCATTAAACTGGTCAAACAACCCAGTGACATAGGTTTCCTGACCATCCTGAAGCAGATTATAGGTACGATAGATTAATTGATCAGGATCACGAAAAGCATCCCAGTCATCACACTTCAATGGACTTTCATTACGGTATTTTCTATACCATTTTGCCATATCTATGTTTGGGTCCAGCTCCCATGGATTGTCCGGATTATCCATATGGTAATGAAGATTGGTTGAGACAATTTCATATTCACTCGGACGCCGGCGATTACCTGCAAGATGCGACCAGGTTTTTAATGGTTTTAATACTTCAGCTTGTTCAGACATCATTCTTCCCCTATTACTAAATTCGTTCGATCGTTTTTAATTACAGTGACTTTTCTAAATAAAAACGTACCTGTTCTGAGTCAATCTTTATCTGCCCGGCAAATGAACTGAGATTGATCTCGATCTCCTGCATACGAAAAGGCCGACCCAGGCATTCTTCCATCGATGCCCGGGTTAATATCAACTCATTTTCAGTAGAAATACGCAGATAGGCTATCTTGTCTTCTACTTCAATCGTCTTATCCGGATTATCCATTTCAGCCGCTTCTGCAGCAGCCTGGGCAACATCACTGGCTCGCATAACTGGACCTACTCTGTTGTTTTTTATTGCCTCACCTACATTCGTACTCATTTTATTAACCTCAGAAATTTATAATTTTGCTGTAATCATCTATACCTAAACCTGCTGTACGGAATATAAGCCTGTACACCTTTAGCAAACTAGCTATGGGACCTAAAGGGTTCGATACCTTCTACATCAACATAGACATCGTCACCTTCCAGCTTTACCGGATACTCGGAAATTTTGCAGTCATCCGGATTTATACCTTTGCCAGTATTACAATCAAATTGCCATAGATGCGCCTTACAGGTAAGCACTTTGCCATCAAACTCACCCTCCACCAGTTCGATTTCCTGATGAGGACACATCGCCTGAAAAGCCTTTATGTCACCACCTTCAACACCGACGACGAGAACATCCACGCCACCTGATGTTTCATATGCATCCATATCGCCTTCCCATACATCATCCAATGTACATATTTTTTCAAACGCCATATCTGCTTCCGACTAACTATCCATAAATAAAATATCAAGTGTTTCTGTCGGACGAATACCCGATTCTTCAACTTTCATATCCCTTGGAAACAAAGTTCCATCTTCATGATGGCGGACCCTTAAAACCTTGTCCGGTTGCGCAACCACTCGTCTACCAATGGAATGGTGTGCGCATTTTTCAGCCACCTGATCCATGGTGTCTTCTGTATCAACTGGAACCAGTTGAATCACGAAGTCACGTTCAAAATTAGAATGTATTGGAAATAAAGCCATGTTTTTTACCTCATGCTTATCTATTATTTAAGGATGCTACGCTGCATCCTCTTCAATTTTCTGGCTGTATGCCTCTACCCAGGCATAACCATGTGCATCATCACCCATCTCGCCCGGTGCTAATCCCATGTACTTTAATCCACCTGCTAGATCGGGCGGTTGTACCTCACCTGCAAGGAATCGATCAATAAAGTTCATATGGCCTTTATAACGATCCGGATCAATCTGGAAACACCAGCGATCAGGCTCTGACCCAAAGTGATATAACCGGCCCTCATGTTCCAGTGGATAATCCTTAACGTTCCAGCCATTACCGGGGGTACCAACAATCGGCACATTCGACATGTTGCAGATGGTGGGCAGTGTTTCAGGACCACTTAATTCAGGCTTGCCATTCTGCAGGTTATCAACGATGACATCCCAGCATTGTCCCCATGTGTCATTCCAGCCAGGGTATTTTTCTTCCAGCCACTCCCTTTCAGCAGGTGTCACACCCGCAGCTGGATTCCACCAGACGGTTGGCCGCCAGTACCAGACACCCAGATGCATACCGTGGTGTGTCTCATCCAGGGCACGCATGAATTCATCCCAGTACCATGGCATATCAAGGCCCAGGTCGATTAACTGTCGCTCGAACTGCGCAACGATCCATTCCTGCATAAATTCTTTGAATGACTGTTTGCGTGCTTCCAGTGGTGTGTAGTAATCCATGATCGGGCCAGTTAAGACAGCAAACAGTTTCCAGGCTCGCCAGATGGCTGCGTCAACCAGAGTCTGTGCTTCCTCTTTTTTACCATTCGCCAACAGGATTTTTAGAGAAGGACCACCCTGTTGTGCGTGGCGAGATTCATCAGTCTGGATACTGGAGATCAGACTGGCAAATGTGTGGTCACCAGCTTCAGCAGCATCGGCAGCAAGGCCAAGAAATTGCATATTGGTAAAACCGGTTTCAAATGCAAAGGTCAGCATGATGGATACCGCGACAGCATCACGAGACATCATTGCATCATCGAAAAAACTGCGTGCTGCAATGGCACCCCACTCATTAGTATGGTAAGCCTTGTGCGCCCAGTCCCACTGACGGTTACGCTGCACGTTGGCATGCGGAAAAAACAGCTGGATCTGTGCGTGGCGATTTTCATCCATCATGCCGAATACAGCCATGTTACGATTTCCCGGGGCCTTGGCAAAACGCGCCATACGTGCCTCACCGATACTGGCTGCGTATTCTGCCAGTGCAATGGCACCGTAGTGCGCAATCATGGTACTCACCCAGCCCGGATCAGCACGATCAACAAAAGAATCACGC
>DROB01000249.1 GCA_011321985.1 Gammaproteobacteria bacterium
CGGTTCGTTATCATGGTTTCGAAAGGGACGATATCGCTACGCAGTAATTCATCAAGTTCACGGTGATCTACAGGCATGGCGATATGCGAATCTTCGACCACTCCGCCATGCCCGGGAAAATGTTTACCGACTGCCTGCATGCCCGCCCTGTTCATACCGTGCATAAAAGCATAAGCCAGGGTAGCAACCGTCGCCGGTTTATTATGGAAGGCGCGGTCACCGATAACACCACTTAGGCCATGTGCCAGATCGAGTACCGGCGCAAAACTGAAATCGATACCACAGGCACGCAACTCTATCGCCATCAACCATCCCGCATTTTCAGCTAATTGACGACTTTTTGCTATATCATCATCTGCCACCCTGGCGTAGGTTGCCGCAGCCGGTATCCTGCTGAAGCCTTCATGAAAGCGTTGTACACGCCCGCCTTCATGGTCAACAGCGACCAGCAGTCTCGGCATTTTCAGTTCATGTATTTCTTCTACCATTGCTGTTATCTGCCGGACAGACTCGAAATTACGTGTGAACAGGATGACACCACCTACTTCCGGGCGGAGCAACAGCGTTTTTTCTGTTTCGCTGATGACTGTTCCTTCCAGATCGACCATCAATGGACCAAGAGTCATAATTACAAACCTGATATATTACAAACGAAAAAACTTTACCACAGAGTCACCCAGAGCACCGATAAAAAATTCAGACGCATCGCACCCGACACCACCCTGTTAACCGGATCGATATGCCCGAACAGGCCTGGTAATCCCCCTGCAAAGGCATTCATACCCGCAGGAGCAGTTTGCAAACCGCGATTGCCTGTATAAGAAGCACACGGTTATAGAAAAACACCGAGAGTGAGAGAAACCTTTCTCTGAAGATCATATGCCATCAGCTCTAAGCTTTGCATTATCAATTCAACCTTCTGGTCAAACCGTTCACGAGTGGCATCGCGGAATACATTCCGCTCCTGCAAAAACACACCCATACCCATAGGAGCGGTTTGTAAACCGCGGTTGCCCATCAGAGAAAACATGCAGCTATAGACTCCACCATCCGCCACTACAATATCTCACAAAATGCCATAATTTTCGCAAGATGACGTTCCAGGTCTATAAAGCCATGATCGCCTCCCTGCTCTATAATACATTGCGTATCTTTGTATTTAGACGCAGCTTCACGATAATCCAGCGTCTCATCCCCGGTTTGCAACAGGACCAGATAACGCTCGACCTGTGTGATACCTTCGACATCCATATCTTTTAGCTGCTGTATATGTTCTTCATTAAAATCCCAGCAATCGTCTTCAAAATAAAATTTATTCTCACCAAGAAAAGCACTTAATGTCACATAGGGTTTAACCGACGGGTTGATCAAAACCGCTGGCCCGGAATATTTTTCAGCCAGATACGTCGCGTAATAACCACCGAGCGAACTACCGACAAAACTCAGTGAATGATCCACTAATGTTTCCTCTACCAGACTTTCGAGAAACGACCTGGCCTCTTCAGGCACGACCGGTATCTGAGGGCAGAGCAGTTTATCCAGATTGCCGTGCTCACGCATATACTGCATGACCAGTTGCGCTTTGTGAGATTCCGGTGAACTGTTAAAACCGTGTAGATAAAGTAACTTGTTCGTCGTCATAGGAAGGAGGTATATCGCATAAGAAGGTTAATATTCCATTTATCGTGTATCGGTTCAAAAAGTACCTGACAAGTATAAATACAGGCTTCAGTATAATCCAGCTTTCGACATACAGCGAAAGCTTCTGCTAGTTTCTCATAGCCAGAGATGCCGGGGTTTATTCTGTTATTTAACGCCCTCCCTGGCTCCTTGCGGCATACCGTCCATCCATGGATATACCCGCACCGCCTTCCCTGGCTCCTTGCGGCATACCGTCCATCCATGGACATAAAAAAACCCTGCAAAACAGTGTCTTGCAGGGTTTTTATAAAGTTATTACTAAATAACTTAGCTGGCGGCCATATCTTTCAGTGCTTTCAATGGCAGAACCTTAACGACTTTACGTGCTGGCTTGGCAGCAACATCCATCAGCTCACCTGGACGGAATGGATTCGGTACACCTTTTCTGGCTTTGGTCGCTGGCTTTTTGTTCACTTTTATCTTCAGGAGGCCCGGTACTTTAAATTCACCAGCACCACGACTCTTGACGTGACCATTGATAACGTCACCTAATGAATCAAAAACTTTTGCTACATCTTTACGTGCCAGACCTGTGTCTTCAGCGATGTGTGCGTACAGTTGTGTTTTTGTATATGCGTCTTTGATCGCCTTGATTTTCTTTTCTGGTACAGCTTTTTTTACTGCCCGTTTCGTTGCTTTCTTTTTTGCTGTTTTCTTCTTCGTTGCTTTCTTTTTTGGAGGTACCATTATGTGTTGCCCTTTTGATGATTAATGATTATTTTTAAATTTATTACTTACTCTTTTTTACCTGATCTTTTTCTACTTGCCTGTGTTTTTATTCGATGGGAGGTCCCGGTTATTATCTGATCCTCACCAGTCATATGTATTCGTTTTATGTAAATCCGGTAAAGTTTCCACACGCAAACAGAAGCGCAGAAAAACTGTGATGATGTTTTATAACTTAAATGAAAAAAAGTAAACCGTTTTTTCGAAAAAAAAGCATTTATTTACTACAAATACAGTAATAAATGTAGTTTTGATCGATTAACAGGCCTTTTTGTAAACCATCACAACACTATGGACAGCGATTCCTTCTTCCCTTCCGGCGAAGCCCAGGTTTTCGGTCGTCGTTGCTTTGATGTTAATCTGTGATTTTGAAAGATTCAAAACAGCCGATAGATGCTCACGCATCGATTCGATATGCGGTGACATCCTGGGTGCCTGAGCGATGATCGTAATATCAATATTCCCGATAAAATATTGCGCCTGTTTTAACAGGTTGTGGGTCTGTTCGAGCAATAAACTACTATCGATATTTTCGTATTTTTTTTCAGTATCTGGAAAGTGTTGTCCGATATCTCC
>DROB01000250.1 GCA_011321985.1 Gammaproteobacteria bacterium
AGGTCTTCCAGGAAGAGGGGAAGAGAGGCCTCGGCCTCTCCCAGGACCAGATAATCGGCCGACCGGTAACGCTCCGGCTGGCATGATATCGACTATGGCTGCCTGGACCTGTATCGCAGACCTACTGATCGATGTATCTGATTTTGTACCGCATGATGGGGCTATTGTTGAAACAGACAATGACAATAATGCCAACACATTCGAGGCAGATGAACCCACACACTACAGTGTAACAGACGATTCAGCCACTCAGGTTACCGTACGACTGTATTATAACTACAGTCGTTCACAACCACCTGTCGTCGGCGAACAGGCACAGTTTTATGTTTCCTGGAATGAGACGAGTAACGGTGATATCGAAGGGCGGATGATCATCGACAGCATCGGTGTAGATGGCGTAGATCACAAAAGTGATGACCCATCGCTGATGCGCATGGACTTCGATTTTACTGATGCCAGAAAAACAGCCGATATGTTCCTTAAATTTGATGACAATAATAACTGGGCTAACGGTTTCAGGATCCAGATCGTAAAAGATTTAACTTCAAACCCGCTGTTGAAAGTTTTTCAGGCCAAAGGACTGATCAATATGAAGGCACAGTTTATCCCGGTAGATAATATTACCGAGGTGCCGGATATCCATCTGTTTACGGTTTCTGACGCATTGGGTAATGGTGCATCCATCGCAGAGTTTCAAAATGTTTCTCTGCCCTTCGTGCTGAATGCAGGATTAAATAACCATCTGGGTGATTATCTGTTTACCAAAAAAGATGTCTACTTCTTCCAGCAGGATATGGACTGGGATTACATCGATAAGATCATACTCTCTTCAGAGTACCGTGGTAACCGTACCACGGCAGCGACAGGTGGTAGCTGGGTATTTCCATTCAATCCATCGCTGGACCTGATCATCGCTGAGTTCGGACTGGATAGTGATTATTTCACCGGTTCGAAATGTGCCAGTATCGGTGATGACTGTAACGCTCTGGCAAATAAAGTGCATGATTTCATCGGTGGTTTTGCCAGTATTGAGCAGAATCAGGGTGCTGATCCGCTCGACTGGCGATCAACAGAGATCAATAATCCGGATTACCTGACGACTGTTTTTCCAAATGGTGCTGACTGGATTGGTGCTTTCGATCATAACTTCGTACCAAAATAATGTGGTAAGACATGATTGCCACAGTAGCCTGATGCCATCATGAGATGCATCAGGCTTTTCTGTGTCTGGTAGTCTTGTTATAAGGTCGATTTTATTTAAGGGCACTTAATCAGTGCTCCTCCAGCTTTTGATATTTTGACCATCTTCATGGAATAAATCATCAGCCTCCTGTTTGACTCGTCACTGCGCCCTGTTAAAATACGCCTCGGGATACGTGATGCCAGGTAAGAATCAGACGACGGATGGTCGCTGTCATACTGCAGCATGAAACCGACGAGAACTTCCCGTTCTTTTTCCTGTCTACTCACCCTGTTGCCGTTAGCCGGCATGGTTACTCGCTATGATTACCTATCTATACTGGATCGTTATTATCTCACTGGCCTCCGGCTTACTGTATTTTCTGGGTTATAAGATAGAAGAGTGGAAAATCGGGATGCTCGCTGCTGCTGGCATCCTGATAATCGGGTTTATCGCCTACCACTTCCATTTTCAGCAGGTTTTTGTGAAACGTTATGGTGGTGTCATGAGTATAAATGTTCCACAGGGCGAGCTACATCTGGCCGCGACCTGGAAAGGTGATAATCTGTGGATCGAAAACTACGACCCTGCCACCAATACCTGTCACTTCAGAGAATACTCCAGAGGCAATTTATTGCAGGGTCAGGTGAGCATAAAAAACTGTAATCCCTTATTGCGGCAGCCAGTACCGGAGTCAGTATTACCCGGTGCCGCATCAAAATATTCAATCCAACCTTAAGGACACGGCGCTTATCATGTTTAATCCAGATATGTCGAAACACAGCGGTCTGCTACCAAATCATTTATCCGGTATTTTACTGGCCGTTAGTATTTTTATTTCACCGGTTACCCTGGCACAGAACAATCTGCAACATTTTACAAAAGAAGATTTCTCTCATTGGCTTGATGCGGCATATATCGCACAGGCTACGTATGAGAGTGAAGAAAAGATAACGGAAGAGCTGCGCAGACAGGGATATGAGGTTAAACAGTCACGTCAGATAAAAGGTTTCTCGGTCGGTTATGTGCTGGCGACCAATGATACCACCAGACAACAGATACTGGCTGTTCGAGGCACTGCAAATGTAGACAATATACTGGTCGATGCAGCTTTTGTTCTGGTGCCGGATAAGTTGTCAGGCATCAGTATCCATCAGGGGTTCTTGCTGTCGGCGAAGGATATCTATCAGGATGTCAAAGACAAGCTCAACCCTGATTATACAATCAATACCATCGGACACAGCCTGGGCGGAGCGGCAGCCATTATTCTGGCGATGATGCTCGATGCACAGGGATTTGATATCGGCGAAGTCATCACCTTCGGCCAGCCGAAAGTGACCAATATCAGCGGCAGTAAAAAATTCCAGAACCTGGATATCAAGCGTCTGGTCACACCTAAAGACGTTGTTCCCCTGGTTCCTCCAGTGGACCCCCTGGACCTGATGAATCTGAGTATATTCTGGCATCAGGGTACCGAGATCGTATTGTATGAAAATAATCAGTATGCTGTTCTGACAGGGGCATCGAGCATGATGCGTGCGACAGACTTTTTGAATGATATTCCCAGTGAGCAACATCTGAACAACCATTTTATGACGACTTATATCCGTAATCTTAAAAGCAAACTGAAAGCACCCGTCGAGATCCAGTACCAGAGTGATTTTAAATTTTCAGACTGGTTTGGTTCTTGATTGCAGATGTAGACAGGGATTAAAATAAATGAGAATACAGTAAAAAATGCTGGTACTCAGCATGATAGAGTAATATTATTAAGACACGTTTTAATATTTTGAAGAAGCTATTTCTGGAGCCGTATAGAGCATGAAAATACAATATTTTACTTCTGCAGCTTTTGCTGTCGCACTTGGCAGCCTCGCCTTACCGGGCCATGCGAACAATGAGAATAATGGTTATGGCGGACCGAACAGGATGCCTCAACAGAATGATAATCCTTACTGGCAGGCACCTGATTTTAGCTTCTCACCGAACTCACGGGGGCCGGGTCCCGGTTTTGCACCACCGCGCTATCCTGGCTATAACAACGCTCATCCACAGTCTGCACCACCGCAGCGTCCAGTGCAGTCGTATAGACCACCATACCAGCAAAATATGAACATGAACCGGCCCCGGGCAAACATGGGCAACCCATACCCTAATATGCCGCCGCCCGATGTTTATAGAGGCAACCGTCCTCCACCCCCTGCCGGGCCATACGGGAGAAATTTTGGTCCTGATAATGGTGCCTCAGCATTTAATGTTCCTGGTTACCGTCGTTATCACGATAACAATGGCTGGAACAATAATAAATTCTGGGGTCGTAGCGGTCCTGGCCGCTGGATGCATCCGAGCAAGGATAATTTAGAACAAGGCTGGGACGATATGATCAATGCCCCGAGTCGTATGGGTGAAATGCCCGGAGGCTGGACGGC
>DROB01000251.1 GCA_011321985.1 Gammaproteobacteria bacterium
CGTTAATATCGATGCTGGCAATGCCTTTGTCGAAAAAATAAAATCCAGCGTAAGCAGTACCCGCCGCCCTGGTGTCATGGGCGGATTTGGCGGTTTTGGAGGCTGTTTCGAGCTACCTGAAAATTATCAACAGCCTGTACTGGTCTCCGGTACCGATGGTGTAGGGACTAAATTAAAGCTGGCTATCGATCTGAACAAACATGACACCATCGGCATCGATCTGGTAGCGATGTGCGTCAACGATATCCTGGTACTCGGTGCTGAACCCCTGTACTTCCTCGATTATTACGCCACCGGCGAATTAGACACCGAAGTCGCGGTGAAGGTGGTCGAAGGTATCGCCGAAGGCTGCCGACAGTCCAATGCCGCACTCATCGGTGGTGAAACAGCCGAGATGCCTGGCATGTACGGCAAAGGTGATTATGACCTGGCCGGTTTCTGTGTCGGTATCGTCGAAAAGCAAAAAATCATCGATAGCTCCAGGGTAAAAGCAGGCGATACCATGATAGCCATCGCCTCTAGCGGCCCACATTCCAATGGTTATTCCCTGATACGAAAGATCATCGAGGTCAGCGACGCAGATATCAATGCAACTTTTGGTGAGCATGGTCATATCCTGGGGGAAGCATTGCTTGCTCCCACCAAAATTTATGTCGAAGCCATACACGCCCTGTTACCTGATTTTGACATCCATGCGATGGCACACATCACCGGTGGTGGATTACTGGAAAATATTCCTCGCGTCTTGCCTGAAAATACCCGGGCCGTTATCGATGGAGATAGCTGGCAACTTCCCGAAGTGTTCCACTGGTTACAGGAGAATGGCAATGTAGAGAACAGCGAAATGCACCGTACCTTTAACTGTGGCATCGGCATGGTTCTGATCATCGATGCAAACGATGCAGAAGGCATCATATCGACGCTTGAGGGTATGGGTGAAAATGCCTGGAAACTGGGAGAGATTGACAACGGAAAAGTTACAGACGCGCAAGTCATCTTCAAATAACACCATCGATCAACATGGTGAAAAAAGCATCACTGGTCATCCTCATCTCCGGCAGTGGCAGTAACTTACAGGCTATTATCGATGCCGTTGAAAATGATCAACTCAACGCTGAAATAAAAACCGTAATCAGTAATCAGGTGTCAGCCAAGGGACTTGATCGGGCCAGCAAAGCAAATATAACAACACATGTCATCGACCACCGGTCTTACCATTCCAGAGAGAATTTTGATCACGCGATGATCCAGGCCATCGATATGGCCAACCCCGACCTGGTCATACTCGCCGGCTTCATGAGGATACTGAGCCGTACCTTTATTGAACATTATAAAGACCGGCTGATCAACATCCATCCTTCGCTGTTGCCTAGATATAAGGGCCTGAATACTCATCAGCTGGTGTTAGATAATGGTGACAAAGTTCATGGTGCCAGCGTGCATTATGTTGGGTTAGAACTTGATAGCGGCCCGGTTGTCATACAGGCGGAGATACCTGTTCTTGATTCAGACACGGCTCAAACCCTGGCATCACGTGTTCTGATCGAAGAGCATAAGATATATCCTATAGCGATAAAAATGCATATAGATGGGCGAATCCGTCTCGAAGACGGGCAGCTGCTACTCGATGACAACCCCCTCACCGTTCCATTACTCTGGAAAGAGGGAAAATTAATATCTCACAGATAGAGACACCAGGGAACCTGTATTCCTCATGCTAAAACTTACTACACTATTAATAACTGTTACACTTTTCAGTTTTAACCTCTATGCCGCACGCGCACTACCTGAATTCAGCGCACGATATGCAGTGCAGAAATTTGGTATGAAAGTTGCGGAAGCACATTACAAACTCAAACATACAGATAGTGGTTATAAATATTCAGAGAAGACGCAGGTATCCGGTTTTGCCAGTCTTTTCAGGGATGATACGGTGACAGCGGTAAGTTATATCGATGATATAGATGGCGAACTACTGCTTAGGAAGCACAGCCATATTCAGACCGGTGGAGAAAAGAATAAAAATGAAAAATTCAGTATCCAGTGGGACACGAGCAGCAAACCGATCAAAGGAAAGATTACCGGCACCGTACGAGGGAAAGATATCGACCTGGAGACAGACACCCCGATCTGGGAAATCCTGTCGTTCCAAGTCCCATTGATGATACAGGCCAGTGAAGATGTAAAGCAGTATCCCTATAATGCTATATTAAAAGGTAAGATTGACACTTATAATTTCGTACTGACATCAAAAAAAATGATCACCTTTGCCGATAGACAATACAAGACCTTGCATATAGTACGCTCCGACCCTGATAGAGACCGTCAGCTACATATATGGATAGCACCAGAACTTCATAACATACCGGTCATCATCGAAAACTACCACGATGGTAAAGAGTTCTCTCGGATAGAACTCGAAA
>DROB01000252.1 GCA_011321985.1 Gammaproteobacteria bacterium
AAAATTTAGTGCCACTTTAGCTCTCCTGTTATAGACAGGGATAACGATTCACAATACGACACGATCATTAACCCAGCCAGGTTATACAGACCATGCACTATGCACGATCCACCGGTGCTCCCCTCTGAGTATCCAGGGTGAGGCACACCATCTACGTAGGAAATTAAGCTTTTTTCAACAGGAATCACTTGCTGTCGATGTCTGCACCTACGGTCTCTGACGACACCGGCTTGTGAAATAACACTCACTCGGCTGTCAAATCATTTAAGAGATAGCTTCCAGGCCGCTTGTGTACCTGAGAGTAATCGCGGATACATCCCGCTACCACATTCGCTATAACTTAAAATTCAATATCGTGTTCGCGTTTATGCGTACACGGACTGATCGACAAGCAGGCCGGGGCCCATGGTTGTCGAAACAGAAATCTTCTTGATAAATACACCTTTTGCTGCCGTCGGTTTTGCTTTGATCAGATCGGCAACCAGGCTATCGATATTTTCTTTTAACTGCGGCACATCGAACGAGACCACACCAACAGAGCAATGGATGATACCGGCTTTGTCTACGCGGTAACGCACCTGACCTGATTTGGCATTTTTTACCGCACCAGCAACATCGGGGGTTACGGTGCCTACTTTGGGGTTAGGCATCAGACCACGGGGCCCCAGGATCTGACCCAGTTGACCGACGACACGCATCGCATCAGGTGATGCTATGACCACATCGAAATCCATATTACCTTTTTTGACTTCGGCAGCAAGATCATCCATGCCTACGATGTCGGCACCGGCTTCTGTTGCCGCTTTGGCGTTATCACCATCAGTGAAAACAGCGACACGAACTTCTTTACCACTGCCATTTGGCAACACGGTGGCACCACGCACAACCTGATCGCTCTTCTTGGGATCAACACCCAGGTTAACTGCGATATCAACTGACTCTTTAAACTTGACCGTTGATACTTCTTTTAACAGGGCCAGCGCATCTTCCAGAGCATAGACTTTATCTTTATCAATTTTTTCGGCGATCGCCTTATTACGTTTTGAGATAGCCATTATTTCACACCCTCAGTCTCTATACCCATGCTACGCGCGCTGCCCGCGATGGTACGCACGGCCGCATCCATATCTGCCGCTGTCAGATCAGGCATCTTGGTGGTCGCGATCTCTTCCATCTGCGCACGGTTCACTTTACCCACTTTATTGATATGTGGTTCACCGCTGCCCTTGGGAATACCTGCTGCTTTTTTCAACAGGATCGAAGCAGGTGGTGTTTTGGTGATGAAGGTAAAACTCTTGTCGCTATAAACAGTGATAACGACAGGGATAGGCATCCCTTTCTCCATCTTCTGCGTCTTGGCATTGAATGCCTTACAGAATTCCATGATATTGACACCGTGCTGACCTAATGCAGGACCTACCGGTGGACTGGGGTTCGCTTCATTTGCAGGCACCTGCAACTTGATATACGCGTCGACTTTTTTAGCCATCTCTCTTCTCCCGAGTGCAATCGCCGTACTCCTGTTAGCTGCTCATTTTTCGTGTTACTGCGTTAAAACTTTCCTCATAATGCTCACGTACAAAAGTACGCTCCGCTTATTCGTCAAGTTGTGCCTTGTCTCACAAAAACTGATCAACTATCAGTTCGGGCTCCTCGTTATATGTTAAAAAATTAAAACAAAACTTCAAAAACTTTCCACCGCAGAGGCGCAGAGAAAAACTTTTTATTCTTAGCCTTTCTCCACCTGACCGAATTCCAGGTCAACCGGTGTCGAACGACCGAAGATCAGTACCGCTACTTTCAGGCGGTTACGATCATAATCCACTTCTTCTACCACACCATTAAAGTCATTGAATGGACCATCGGTAACGCGGACCACTTCGTCAGGCGAATACAATACTTTTGGTTTTGGCTTCTC
>DROB01000253.1 GCA_011321985.1 Gammaproteobacteria bacterium
ATTTTTATTGGGGCAGTGATTTTTGCGTTATTATACTGTTTTTTGGAATTAATCAGAGTTTCCCTAAATCTTTCAACGTCCGCTTTGCGTCGGCAGCGGTCTTTTAGCTGTCGTACAGCCATACCCTGATCGCGTTTATCTCACCTGCCCCATAACAGCCCCGATGCAGTTGTTTTTCCGGCTATTTTTACTAATATCAATAGGTATTGTGGTTTTTATGTCTAAAATCACTCTGATGCAGGATCTAAATAGTAGATCCTCGCGATATAAAAACTATAAATAGTTAAAAGTAAGCGGCAGGAAACCCCTTATTTTTACCGATAAAAATAAAGGGGCAAACCCATGAGTAATGGAGTTTTTAAAAGTGACTGGTTTACCGGTCTTGTCATTACTTCAATCTTTCTGATCTTTGCTAACTCAGACTTTATAGCCAGCATGGAACGCGACGCTTACGATTTTGGAGTGAAGTCATCATCACGCACTGCCAGTGACAAAGTTGCCATCATCGCCATCGATGATGAGAGCATCGCCAATATCGGCCGCTGGCCCTGGCCTCGAGACATACACGCACAGATGCACGATATCCTCGCCGGAGGGGGCGCTAAAGCGGTCGGTCAGACCGTTTTCTTTTCCGAGCCCCAGATCGACCCCGGTCTACAGTTCATCCGTGAACTCAAACAGGCATTCGAAGAGAGCAGTATCGCTGCTGTACCGGCCTTTGTCGAAGAGCTTGTATTAACCATCGAAGATAGCCGTGAACTAGTGAAAGGAAAACGCGATACAAACGGTAGAAAAGCCGTGCAGAGTATCGCTGATGCACTCGATGCATCTCCACTGCGCTCTCAGGTCAGCGAAGAGCTCGATGCTTATCTGGAATACATCAACTCAGCAGAAAATATACTCGATACAGATAAAGCTCTGGCTCAGAGTATGAAAGCAGCAGGCAATATCGTCTTCAGCATGCCTTTTGTACCCGGACAACCCTATGGCCAGCCCGATGAACCGTTACCTGAATTTATCTCTCAATATAAACTTCCCGAACAAAACATCATCGATTCAGCTACCACCAACCCGGAGGGATTCACCCCCTTACCGATGATCGATGCCTATCAGCCCATCAAATTATTAGGTGAACAGGCAGATGGTATCGGTGCTCTGGTGACACTGCCCGATGTGGATGGTGGTATCCGAACAGAGCCCCTTATCGTCGATTATTATGGTGAGTATTATCCATCGATGGCATTACTGCTCGCCGCCAAAAGTTTAAATCTGGGTGTCGAAGATATAAAGATTACCGTTGGTTCCGATGTTCAGTTAGGCCGTCTGAATATCAAAACAGATGGTTACTCACTGATGAACACCTTCTTCTACAACGATGATGAATACAACGGTGCTTTCAGCATCGATTCATTCTTCGATGTCTTACAGGGTAAGATTCCTGCCGATAAATATAAGGACAAAATCGTTCTTATCGGTGCCACCGCATTAGGCGTTGGCGATACCTTTGTCACTCCGATCGACCCGGCCATGTCGCCGGTCGTTACTCTGGCACATTCTGTCTCGAGCATCCTCAACGAAGATTTTTTTGTCGAACCTGAATGGGGTTTTTATGCCCGGATAGTGGCTTTGGTCCTGGTCGCCCTGTATCTCATGCTGTTATTACCGAAACTCAGTGCCGTCGTCGGTTTTGTTATCACAGGTATCCTGCTCATCGCCCTGTTCGTCACACATTACATCATGATGACGACACAGGGTATGTGGATACAACTGATGATGCCGGGATTGCTCCTGGCTACAGGATATATCCTGCTGACCACTAAACGATTTTTCCTCTCTGAAAAAGGCAAAGCCCGCCTGGATATCGAATCAGCAGAGAGTAATCGTATGCTGGGCCTCTCTCTGCAAGGTCAGGGACAGCTGGATATGGCATTTGAAAAATTCCGTAAATTACCCCAGGACAAATCCGTTCTCGAACTGCTTTATAACCTGGCACTGGATTACGAACGTAAACGTCAGTTCAATAAAGCGAAGTCGGTCTACGATTACATGTCCGACACTGATCCTAAATTCCGTGATATCAAAGACCGTTCCAACCGCGCACAGTCTCTGGAGGAAACAGTCATCCTCGGCGGTGGAGGCAATGCTTCACCGGGCGGTACACTGATACTCGACGGAGGTGGTGTTGAAAAGCCCATGCTCGGACGTTATGAAATAGAACGGGAACTCGGCAAAGGCGCGATGGGAGCCGTCTATCTCGGTAAAGACCCCAAGATCTCACGTACCGTGGCGATAAAAACCATGGCTCTGTCACAGGAATTTGAAGATGACGAACTGGTCGAAGTCAAAGAACGTTTCTTCCGTGAAGCTGAGACTGCAGGCCGGCTCAATCATCCAAACATCGTCACCATCTTTGATGCCGGTGAAGAACATGATCTCGCCTACATCGCGATGGAATTTCTAAAAGGCAGTGATCTGAGTAAATATATCAAACCGGATACCCTGTTACCGTTAAAGACCGTACTCTCTATCATCCAGCGGTCTGCCGATGGTATCGACTATGCACACCAGTACAACGTGGTCCACCGCGATATCAAACCCGCTAACATCATGTGGGACCCCGATACCGATGCATGCAAGATTACCGATTTTGGCATCGCCCGTATCACCGACTCCAGTAAAACAAAAACCGGTATGGTGCTGGGTACACCTTCCTATATGTCTCCTGAACAACTGGCGGGCAAAAAAGTGGAAGGACAATCAGACATCTTCTCTCTCGGTGTCATGTTGTTCCAGATGGTGACAGGGAAACTGCCCTTCACCGGTGATTCGATGGCTTCACTGATGTACAAGATAGCCAATGAAGAACATCCTACACCTGAATCCATCAATCCAGATCTGCCACGTTGCGTCACTGTCATCATCAACCGTGCTATGGCAAAAGATATTGATAAACGCTATAAGCGTGGTAAAGAGATGGTTGACGACATAAACAAATGCCTGAAAATCATGGAAGCTGAAGGCAAAATATAATGGCTCTCAAAGGCAAGATACTGCTCCATGGACAGACAGACATCGGTTCTGTCCGTGACCACAATGAAGATGCCATCGGTTGTGATGAAAATATCGCACTCGCGGTTCTGGCAGATGGTATGGGCGGCCATCGTGGTGGCGAGATGGCCAGTGCGATCACCGTTAGCACCATACTCGAATTTATCCTCGACAAAGCAAAAGATATCAATACGGGCGAGACCGATGATGAGACCGGTTACAGTGCCGAGAGTCTGATGATTCACGAAGCCATCACACTGGCCAATAAAAATGTCCACGACTCATCCGAAGCCAATGCTCAATATCGTGGCATGGGCACGACCGTCGTGGTCGTCATGTTCTATGACAATCGCTTCTCTGTTGCACACGTCGGTGATTCCCGCCTCTACCGTTATCGCGATGGTGAACTCGAACAGATCACCCGTGACCACAGTCTGATGCAGGAACTCATCGATCGTGGTTTTTATACACCCGAACAGGCAAGAAACTCATTAAATAAAAATCTGGTGACCCGTGCCATCGGCATCGACAGTAACGTACAGATAGACGTACAGGAGGATGTCGCTATGGTCGATGACATTTACCTGCTGTGCTCTGACGGAGTCACTGACATGATCGAAGATGAACTGATCAAATCAGCCATCATGAGCAACAGTAATGACCTGGAAAAGGCGGCGACCGAGATCATAAAACTGGCAAACGATCACGGTGGCAAAGACAATATCTCTGCCCTGCTGGCAAAACCCGTAAAATCATTTCCAGCAAAAAATGGCTTATTTTCTCGCTTTTTTGACTTATTCTCTTAATATAGATACATAAACATAATAAAAATGCATATCAAATGTATTGCAAGGAACCACAATGGCTAAACTAGTACTCAGCTTTAACGGCGACATCGTAAAAGAATATGATCTCGATAAAGAAATTTTAACTATCGGGCGCAAACCGGACAACGATATCCATATCGATAACCTCGCGGTCAGCGGCAATCATGCCAAAGTACTCACCATCCTTAACGATTCGTTCATCGAAGACCTCGGTAGCACGAACGGTACTTTTGTTGCCGGCAACAAGGTTACTAAACATGCATTGCAAAACGGTGAGAGCGTAATCATCGGCAAACATGAGCTCAAGTATGTCAATGCGAATGCTGAAAGTGAAGAAGGTGATTTTGAAAAAACCATGATCATCCGCCCCGATACTGAAGGCATGCCGGAGACTGAGGAGGCAGACAAAGATATCGAAAAATCTATCGGCAAGATTGCCGCCGATCTCGCCTCTGCAGGCACGACGACAAGTGGCCCGGGAGCAGCGAAACTTCAGCTGACGACGGGCACCAATGCCGGTAAGGAATTACAGCTCACCAAAATTTTAACTACGCTGGGTAGACCTGGTGTTCAGGTCGCTGCGATCACCCGCCGCCCTACTGGTTATTTCCTCATCGTAGTCGATGCAGGCAAAGACAAAAAAATGCCTCTGGTTAATGATACTGAGATCGGAAAACAGCACCCGCTTGCTGATGGTGATGTCATCGAAGTTGCCGGAGTGCAGATGCGTTTTAATCTGGTTTAGGTTTATCTGGTTTTTTTCTTTTTCTTTATATTTACTTCTTCTTTTGTTCAGGCATTGTGGGTCTCGCCCCACTGGCGAGTGACTCTTTTGCTACAGCCCAAAAGAGTAACCAGAAAAGGCCGCCACTACGGCTGGTGCCCCGCGAAAAGATGCGGGGTTCCCATTTATACGGCAGGGGGATCATGCTGTGAAATAACTCGCAGAAGACGCTCAAACAGATTCCACAGACGGCTCATGATCCCCCTGCCGTATAAATGGCTTGCCTAAGGTGGGTTAAGGTCAAAGGCAAAAGCGGGGTTTTAGTCTGGCTGAGGGTTTTATTCTGCTGGTTTCGGTGATGCGTTTTGGTGTTTGGCTTCTTTGCTTTTAGTTTTTTGTTTTTTTCTTTTAACTTACCCCCACCTCAGCAAGCCATTGAAGGGCGGGGTTTGTCATGAGCCTTCTGTGGAATCTGTTTGAGCGTCTTCTGCGAGTTATTCCACAGCATGACAAATCCCGTCCTTCAATGGGCACCCCTGTGCCTTCTACAGGGGCGCAGCTGACGTGGCGGCATTCTTTTGGTTACTTTTCTGTTGCTGCAGACAGAAAAGTCACTCGCCAGTGGGGCGAGACCCACAATGCCTAAACAAAAGAAGAAGTAAATAGAACGAAAAAGAAAGAGAAAAACCAATACCCACTAAATTTCAAACACCGCAATCGACTCAACATGCCCGGTATGAGGAAACATATCCATAATCCCGGCTCTGCTTAACCTGTAACCCAGAGTATTAACCAAGACCTCCGCATCACGCGCCAGCGTGGCCGGATGGCAGGATACATATACGATTTTTTTAACCTTCATCTTCTTCAATGCGGGCAAGATCTCAGCGGCTCCAGAACGAGGAGGATCAAGTAAAATCTTATCAAATTTCTGTTTTATCCAGGGTGATCTCAGGACCTCATCGCTGTACAGATCGGCATAGATAAATTCTGCATTATCGATGTTATTGAGCAAAGCATTATCTCGCGCTTTTTTCACCATCGCTAGCGAGCCTTCGACTGCAGTCACTTTACTGCATCGCCTCGCCATCGCCAGAGAAAAATTACCCAGCCCACTGAACAGGTCTAATACCGTGTCCTCTTCACTCAATGCCAGATAATCGATCGCATTAGAGACCATACGCCGATTTATCTCGGGGTTAACCTGAGTGAAGTCAGAAGGTTGAAATTCGATTTTTACTTCTTCTTCGGGTAATTCATAAAATAACGGGGCGACCTGTGCCGGGTACAATAATTCCAACGCATCCGGTTTTCCCGCCTGTAGATAACAGACCAGTGAATGCGACTGGCAGAAGTCAGACAGTTGTTTTCGATCAGATTCAGGCAATATCTCCAGATGCCGGAAAACCAGGACCGTCTGATCATCGCCCACCGCTACTTCTATCTGAGGGATGCTACGTTTCTGTTCGAGCTGACTGATGCATTCAGCGATCTCACCGATGATCTCACCTACCGAAGGATGCAAGACTTCACAACGTTCTGTCTCGGTGATAAAGGATGAATGACGCTCACGAAAACCGACCAGAACTTTCTCCTTTTTGTGGACATAACGCACGCCTAGCCGGGCTTTGTGGCGATAGCCATATTCAGGACCTAACAACGGCTCTAATACCTCGTCGGGTCTGACACCATGATGCTTTAACTGATCGAGCAACATGTCCTGCTTGAGTTCGATCTGCGCCGAAGAAGACATGTGCTGTAAACTGCAGCCACCGCACATCTTAAAAGCAGGACACTTCGGTTCAACACGCGATCCAGATGCCTCCAGTACTTCTATCGCACAGCCCTCTGCAATACTCTTGGTCAACCGGGTATATTTAAAACACACACGCTCACCGGTTAAAGCCTGATCGACAAATACCGTACGCTCATCAACGTGAGCGATTCCCCGACCCTCGCTGGACAACGCCGTAATTTCGACTTCAACGAGATCTTCTGGCAGACGCTTTTTGCGTCGTCTTGCTCTTTTTTTAGACATGTTTTTTACTTTTACTGTGATTTGCTAGACTTAGGCAACCTGGATCACTGTTTCCATATCGGTAGCTGGTTAAACGGAAATTAGAGCGATATCGCGGAATAAATTCTGCTCCTGCGAGTATGCACTCCCCTGTGGGGCAGTTTGTAAACCGCGATTCTCGCAGAAGGAGAACGCGGTTATTTTACGTTATCCTGGCTGACCAGCGACATAGGAACAAATGATACAAAACCTGTTGTTATCTGTGCCCATCTGCGAACATCCGTGGATAACCCAACGCTCTTGTTCCCCACCCGATCAACCAGGAAAAACCCCGGTAGAAAGATAGCGGTCTCCCCGGTCACAGACGATCGATACGATGATCGCATCTTCGACCTGCTGGCCCAGTTTCAATGCTGCTGCCACCGCCCCTCCCGAAGAGACACCACAGAACAAACCCTCTTGTGCCGCCAACAGACGTGTCGTATCTTCCGCTTCCTGCTGACTGACATCCAGCGTAAGATCGACTCTCGTCTCATCAAAAATGCCTGGAAGATAAGCTTTGGGCCAACGCCGTATACCGGGTATACGGGAACCTTCTTCCGGTTGCACCCCGACGATCTGAACCTCGGGATTCTGTTCTTTCAGATAGCGAGATGTCCCCATGATAGTCCCTGTGGTACCCATAGCACTGACAAAATGGGTGATTTTTCCCTCTGTCTGTTGCCAGATTTCAGGTCCGGTACTCAGGTAATGTGAATCGGGGTTATCCGGATTATTAAATTGATCGAGCACCGTACCCTTGCCCTCATCCTGCATCTGTAAGGCCAGGTCACGCGCACCTTCCATGCCTTGCTCCTGGGTTACAGATATCAGTTCGGCACCATAGGCCTTCATCGCTGCACGGCGCTCCTCGCTCATGTTATCCGGCATGATCAATACCATACGATAGCCCATAACGGCCGCAGCCATCGCCAGCGCTATACCGGTGTTACCACTGGTCGCTTCGATCAGGGTATCTCCCGGCCGGATATCACCACGCTGTTGCGCCTGCGTGATCATATTTAATGCCGGGCGGTCTTTGACAGAACCCGCTGGATTATTCCCTTCGAGCTTGAGCAGGATGGCATTACCGCCACCCTGCACCAGTCTTTGTAACCGTACCAGTGGCGTATTCCCTATCGTATCCGCTAAGGTTAAGAACTTCTTTTCATTCATTATTTTGATATACTTTTTCCCACGATCAGATAAACCGATTGTGTTACTGTAAACAGAGCAGTATCTTACCTTAATTTCTGCAAAACGCTTAATTAAGACAACGCTGACCAATCATATGGCTTCAATTCATGAGTAGTTATATTAAAAAATATAAAAGACCCGATAATTTCAAATTCTATAGCAAACTACTC
>DROB01000254.1 GCA_011321985.1 Gammaproteobacteria bacterium
AACCGTAATGGAAGCGTTACGAACCATGAAACATGTTGAAACCAAATCATTACTGGTAGATAAGAGAAATGATGATGATGAATTTGGTATGGTCCTGCTCTCTGATATAGCCAAAAGGGTGTTGGCCAAGGATAGATCACCAGACCGGGTCAATGTCTATGAGATAATGACTAAACCACTGCTATCAGTTGATCCAGACATGGATATCCGTTATTGCGCCCGTCATTTCGAGAATTTTGGTCTGTCCCGAGCGCCGGTCGTAGAGAACCATAAGGTTATCGGTATCATCAGTTTCACCGATATGGTTTTAAAAGGGCTGGTGAATTTTTAAAGCATGTCTGCCGCGAAGAACGCGAAAAAAACGCCAATAAAAACCTTTTTTTAGTTTTTTTCGTAGGGTGGGCATTGCCCACCGATGCGTCAGAGTAGTGGACATGCACTGTCGGGCAGTGCCCGACCTACAAAAAACAAACGTTTTTCTCTGCGTTCTCTGTGCCTCTGCGGTGAAAATCTTTTGATTTTATTTTTAAGGTTTTCTTCGCGCTTCTCGCGTCCTTCGCGGCAAAAAAATGTTTTTCGTATGTCTGCTAATGGCCGGTAGCCGCCATTTGGTTAAGAGTGGTTCTAAGTCACACTGGCAGTGTCTGCATGATCTGGATTAAGCTGTTATACAGTAAGTGACGACACGGAGTATTTTTTTTCACCTACTCTGTCAAGGGTCTACGAGTAACGGGCTGTATCTGGTTTTAATTTCGCTTCGCATCATGCTGCTCGGCGGCCTGCAATGTATTCCGCAGTAGCATGGCAACTGTCATCGGGCCGACACCACCCGGTACCGGCGTAATCCAGGCCGCACGTTCTGCTGCCGCTGCAAAATCTACATCGCCGGTCAATTTACCATCGGCTAATCGGTTGATACCGACATCGATGACGGTGGCACCGGGTTTGACCCATTCACCCTTAACGATACCCGGCTTGCCGACGGCAACGACGAGTATATCTGCGTCAGCGATGTGAGCAGCCAGGTTTTTGGTGAAGCGATGTGTCGTGGTAACAGTGGCACCAGCCAACAATAATTCCATGCTCATCGGCCGACCTACGATATTGGATGCACCGACGATGACGGCGTGGCGGCCTTTAAAAGGTTCGCCGATGGTCTCCAGCATATGGACGATGCCGTGTGGCGTACAGGGGCGCAAGACCGGCATGCGTTGTACCAGACGACCGATATTATAGGGGTGAAAGCCATCGACATCCTTATCCGGATGTATCGCTTCCAGTACCAGCGTCGTATCGATATGATTGGGCAAGGGAAGCTGAACCAGGATTCCATCGATCGTATTGTCGTTATTGAGTGTCTCGATGAGGTCTAACAGCGTCTGCTGGTCTGTGTTTTCGTCTAGGTCGTAAGATCGGGAGATCAGTCCGGCTTCATCGCAGGCTTCACGTTTTTTTCTGACATAAACCTGTGATGCGGGATCGAGGCCGACGAGAATTACGGCCAGGCCCGGTGCGCGCTGATCATTTTCGATACGTTTTTTGATATCGAGGCGAACCTGATCCCTAACATCTGCTGCGATAGCTTTGCCATCGATAATCTGTGCTGTCATGTTTCTCTATGGAGTTTCAAAAGCGGTGATTTTCGCACGTAGGACAGAGTGACTACAAGGTGCAAATCGGTTCTTGACCATAGCCTGAGCACAGCGTAATATTCCCCGCCTCTTGATTCATGTGAAAACAGTGCTGATTTATGTTTTTACGGCTCATCCAAGAGGTTGATGACAGATTAACGGGGTATAGCGCAGTCTGGTAGCGCGCCTGCTTTGGGAGCAGGATGTCGGGAGTTCGACAAAATTGCCGGGAGCAATTTTGAACATCAGCGCCTTACAGCTGATGGCCCGAAGGGTGGAGGGCAGGAAGCCCGGAATAATCTCTCTACCTGCCAATGTGCAACATTGGCTAATGGTGAGATTGAAACAGGTACAACATGTGAACAGATGTTCATATTGATGTATTACAGATTAACGGGGTATAGCGCAGTCTGGTAGCGCGCCTGCTTTGGGAGCAGGATGTCGGGAGTTCGACAAAATTGCCGGGAGCAATTTTGAACATCAGCGCCTTACAGCTGATGGCCCGAAGGGTGGAGGGCAG
>DROB01000255.1 GCA_011321985.1 Gammaproteobacteria bacterium
GGTACAACGCAACCATGAATCGATACGTCTGATAAAACGTAGACGACAGAGTAGCACCTGACAGAAAATACAATCCATAGCCCGTAGGAGCGGGATGCATTCCGCGATGTTGTATCATAAGAACAACGATGAAAAATCAGAAAAGAAAAAGTAATGAAGACAGAACACTTAAATAAATTATTTGCATTACAGGAAAGAAATAACACATTACAGGTCAGGGCCGGTGAGGGGGGGATCCCTGTTATAGATATCCGTAACCGGTTTGCCTGTGCCCGTATAAGCCTGCAGGGTGCGCATGTCCTTAGCTGGAAACCGGAAGGCAGAGAAGACGTTATCTGGTTATCTGAGGATGCAGAATTTGCCATCGGTAAATCGATCAGAGGAGGAATCCCGATCTGCTGGCCCTGGTTCGGGGCACACGAAACGAACAAAGACTTTCCGGCTCACGGTTTCGTGCGGACGACGAAATGGCAGATCAGCAGCACCGAAGCCTTGCAGGATGGTTCAACCCGTATCCACTTCACGACGACAGCGCAGCCGGAAAACCGGATGATGTGGCCAGCAGATACCACGGTGCGATATCAGATAACCATCGGCAAAGAAATGGAACTGGTCCTCGTTACGACCAATGATGGTGCTCGCACTATCACCATCGGTCAGGCATTGCATACGTATTTTCATGTAGGTGATATCAGCCAGATTTTTCTGCACGGTCTCGACGCGACAGAGTATCTCGATAAACCCGATAATTTCAATCGCAAGACCCAGCGTGGTGCTCTAACCATAGACGATGAAGTCGATCGGATATATCTTGATACCGCCGGTGATTGTGTGCTGGAAGACAGGTCTTTAGACCGGAAAATTATCATCAGCAAAAGCGGCAGTCATTCTACCGTGGTCTGGAATCCCTGGAAGACGGTGGCCGAGAAGATGGGTGACCTCGGAAGAGACGGTTATAGAAAGATGCTCTGTGTCGAAAGCTGTAATGCTGCCGATGATGTGGTTACCCTGGAAGCAGGAGGAGAGCACCGGCTCCGGGTGCAGTATGAAGTACAGGCTCTATAGGTACAGGTACAAAATTAAAAGGTTGCTTCCGACGCATAGTGGACTTTAAAAGTTGACAGGCGATTAACTGCAGAGACGGAATTTGTTCCGCGATCAGAGGCTCCTTAAATGAAACCTGGTGATCACCTGTTTTCAACCGATCAGGTTCAAGCTATCACACATCATTTCAGTCTGGACAGATAATCCGCCACTGCCGACAGTTCGTCATCACTCATGTTTTTAATTTTACCGACCATGACCGGGTTACTGTTCTTCCTGTAACCATCACGAATCCATTCCAGCTGGCGCAATAGATAAGCATAATGCTGGCCTTTCAGACTGGGGATAAAGCTCTCATTATCACCATGGCCTTTTTTACCATGGCATTGAAAACACTGTTTCCGGTATAGCTCTCTGGCATAATCAAGTTTCTGTCCGCTGCCTACGCCTGGTTCAGGGTCTTTCGGCATGGAGGCGATATAGGCTGTGACATCACTGACACCCTGTGCACCACCGACTGATCCAGGATCGGTGAAGGGATACATGGTCGGATTATCACGGTTCTTTGTACGGATATCCGATAATTGTTTTATCAGGACATTGCGGTGCTGGCCTGCGATCACGGGAAAACTACCGTCTTCCTTGCCCCAGCCATTTTGCATATGGCAGTTGGCGCATAATGGATAAACCTTTTTACCATTTTCGATATCGGGAGTCAGTTCCAGTGCCCGCATTATTTCTTCCGGGGTTGACATAACACAAGTCGGAAATAGCACGGTTAATGCTAGAATACCGCCCATGACGAGACTTTTATTGAAGGGTGTATGTAAATATCCTGTGATCATTTTAGGTTTTACCTGCGTGCTGTTCCGATAGCGAAGACGACTATCTGTCTAAAAGTGTAATATGCGCACAGTTTAACATTCCTGGTCGATGATAGATCGGTACTAGATCAAACTATGATGAATTTAAAAACAGCAATCATTCTCCTGATATTTTTTGCATCCGTTCCTCCGATACAGGCTAAGGAGATAAAAACGGTCGAGACGGATGATGCGGATATCGAACTACGTGTGTTTCCGGCGGAAGGTGATATCCTGTTACTGGGATTCCCGTGTGACGAAGGCAAGAGTCTCGCCGAAGAAAAAACGGCACAATCGCTGGCCGACGATGGTATCGAAGTATGGATGCCGGATATGCTGTCAGGCTTTATGCTGCCGAATGTACGCAGCAGTCTGGCTAGTATCTCTACCAGTGCGATCACAGCGTTGATAGACGAAGCTCAAAAAACCGGCAAACGGGTTTATCTCGTCGCCAGTGGCCCGGATACTGAACTTATCTTACGCGGTGCCGGTCAGTGGGAGGCAGATGGCCATCTACCTTTATCCGGTGCGATACTGATGTTCCCGAGATTATTCAAGGAAACTCCGGTGCCGGGAAAGATACCAGAATATGTCGATGCCGTCGGTAACACCCATCTGCCTATCATGCTGCTGGAA
>DROB01000256.1 GCA_011321985.1 Gammaproteobacteria bacterium
CCGTTTCGGCGTGAACTTATCGAGCAATACTTCGGCACCAGGATATTTAACCGCTATGGTTGTCGAGAGGTTGGTGACATTGCGCATGAATGTGAACAGCATCGGGGCATGCACATTAATATGGAGCGATTCATCGTCGAGATTGATAATCCAGACGAGCGCGGTGTTGGCGAGATACTGGTGACGGATCTGGAAAACCTTGGTTTCCCGATAATCCGCTACAAGATCGGTGACCGAGGAAAGTTGGCGACAACTGCATGTACATGCGGCCGCGGGCTGTCAATGTTAGCAACAGTAGATGGCCGCTCCCTGGATCTTATTATTACCCCGGATGGTAAGAAGGTGTCGGGCGAGCTATTTCCACATTTGTTCAAAGACTACCCAAATATCATCACCGGTCAGGTAATACAGGAAGATTTGCAGCATTTAAATGTGTTGATTCAACTAGCGAACCCTGCAGATCGTGATTGCATCGACCAATTGTCAGAGAAAATAGGCCAGGTTGTTGGGCCTGCTATAACGCTTGACATCAAGGTGGTAGATCGGATCGCGGTAACACGCACAGGGAAATATCGGCCAGTGATTTCCAAAGTGGCGGAGCAACTGGAGCAGGAAGGTTAAGCCATATGGAGGGGGCAGTTACCCAAAAAGCACCGTCGCTCTGTTTTGTTGCCCCACATCTGTATCCAGTGCTGGATCCAGCAACGAAGGTAGACTTTGTCGGCGGGGCCGAGGGTCAGCAGGACTATATCAGTCGGGAGTGCGCCCGCCGTGGATACGGGGTTTCAGTGGTTAGCCTTGATTTTGGCCAGGTAGATGGGGCTAGTATCAGCAATGTTACGATTTATAAAACACATAAACCGGGAGCCGGGTTACCGGGTGTTCGTTTTTTTCATCCACGGTTGACGAAGCTCTGGGCTGCTCTTAAACGAGCCGATGCTGATGTATATTATGTGCGTTGCGCAGGAATGCTCGCCGGGGTTGTCGCGGTATTTTGTAAGCGATATTCACGCACCTTTATTTATAATGGCGCACATGATACTGATTTTGAGCCTGGCAAGCATCTGATCCGGTTTAAGCGGGACGTCTTGCTATATGAATTTGGATTGAAGCATGCTGATTTGGTGATTGCGCAAAACAGGCGACAGCAGGAACTTGCGCGCCATTACTATCATCTTCTCTCTGTATTGATACCCAACTGCTACGCACTACCGAACGGATACAATCCCACTCCCGACGAAAAGCGTACGACAATACTCTGGGTAAGCACCATGAGGGAGTGGAAAAGACCCGAGTTGTTTCTTGCACTGGCAAAAGCGCTGCCCAGGTATAAATTTATTATGGTGGGTGGTCCGAGTAACTACGGTACAGATAGCTACTACAACATGTTATGTGATCGAGCAGCGGGTATAGAAAATTTAACTATGACAGGTTTTGTACCATATGATCAGGTTGATGGGCATTTTGATAATGCCTGTCTATTCATCAACACCTCGATAAGCGAGGGCTTTCCAAATACCTTTTTGCAAGCGTGGGCACGAGGAGTGCCGACGGTTTCTCTGTTCAGGCTACAGGGTTCTGCTTCTGATATAATGCCGGGCAGTTATGTCGACACCTATGAAGAATTGCTTGAGCAGGTTACTTGCCTGATGGGTGACGAGCACAAAAGAATAGAAATGGGTCGAGCCTGTGAATACTATTACCGTAATAACCACCAGGTGGAAAAAATAGTTGACAGGTTTTTGCGAGCAATAATAGATGCAGCAGATCATTCTGGAGGCGATACCAGTCAGGTGTCCCAGTTATAAAGTGGGGGATGCGTTGTCTTCTAAATAAGTGTTCCGAATTCCTGTCCAGTCAAAACCGTTCGCCCTGAGCCTGTCGAAGGGTGAATAGCTTTAAACATCGGTATTTCAGGTTTTATGTTCATGGTTCGACAAGCTCACCACGAACGTAAAGCTTTGTAGTGACAGGAATTCGGAACACTTATTTATTGATCAGGAACGTATCGAAACATCATATGTAATAATCGAGTTTTAGGTATGACTGCAAAAATTAAGAGTTTATTTCTGGTGCCCTCCCTGCGCCGTGCTGGTGCGGAAACACAGGCGCTTGATCTGGTAAATGGGCTGGATAACAGTCTGTTCGAAAAACACCTGTTCACCTTTCATCGGGTACTGGAGCAACTGGATCGGCTGGATCGCGATCACATTCAATTTTATAATTATCCACGACGCTACAAGTTTGACCTTGCACCGATCAGGCAGATGGCTCAACTAATTGACCGTGAGAAAATCGATGTTATCCACTGTACCCTGCAATTTTCCCTGCTGCTCGCCTGGCTGGCGCGTCTGTTGTCCCGGCGTAAA
>DROB01000257.1 GCA_011321985.1 Gammaproteobacteria bacterium
TCCATCATTTTTACCGCCCACTCAACTGCATCCAGACCGGTAGGTTTACGACCACCGTGAGTAAATATTTCCCAGCGCAGCGGCTCGCCTTCAACGCTGACCTGCTTGGCATCAATTGCCACAACTATACATTGCGAACCGACTTTATCTGTCGCTTCGCGCACAAAATCCGGGTTAAAGACAGCGGCGGTATTGATGCCGACCTTGTCAGCTCCCGCATTGAGCATGGTACGTACATCTTCCACTACCCGAATTCCGCCACCAACAGTCAACGGAATAAAAACCTGCTCAGCGACCTGTTCGACAACATGCACAATAGTATCCCGGTTATCCGAACTGGCGGTAATATCAAGAAAAGTGAGTTCGTCCGCACCTTCTTCATCGTAGCGTTTAGCCACTTCCACCGGATCACCGGCATCGCGGATATCAACAAACTGAACGCCTTTGACCACACGCCCGTTATCAACATCCAGACAGGGGATAATTCGTTTTGCCAGAGACATAATTATTGCTGATCCAGCCATGCCTGCGCCGAAGCCAGGTCAATGGTGCCTTCATAGATAGCGCGACCGGTTATCGCTCCCATAATACCTTCATCTGCCACTTTGCTTAGTGCTTTCACATCATCCATATTGGTGATACCGCCCGATGCAATGACAGGAATGTTAATCGCCTGCGCCATTTTTACCGTCGCTTCAACATTCACACCTTTCATCATGCCGTCACGTGAAATATCGGTGTAAACAATGGCTTCCACACCATCATCCTGAAAGCGTTTCGCCATGTCGATAACATCATGTTTGGACAGTTTTGACCAGCCGTCAGTCGCTACCTTACCGTCTTTAGCGTCAAGCCCGACGATGATATGAGTGGGAAACTCAGCACAGACCTCTGCCACAAAATGCGGTTCCTGTACCGCTTTGGTGCCGACAATCAGATAATTGACACCAGCATCAAGGTAGGCGGCAATGGTGTCTTCATCACGAATACCACCACCTAACTGTATTTTAAGATCAGGGTAGGCCAGCGCGATTTCATGGATAACGTCAGCATTACGCGGCTTACCTGCAAAAGCGCCATCGAGATCAACAATATGTAAACGGCGTGCACCCGCAGTCACCCATTTTCCGGCCATGGAAACCGGATCATCGGAGAAAACGGTACTGTCTTCCATATCGCCCTGACGCAAGCGCACACATTGTCCATCCTTAAGATCGATAGCGGGTATTAGCAACATAATGATACTCTTTTATAATTAACCTGAAGCAATTGTTGTTATAAAGCAGGATAGCTTATGCATGCCCATCCCACTGTGTGAAATTTTTAAGTAGTTGCAACCCATCGTGGGCACTTTTTTCCGGATGGAACTGCGCAGCAAAAACATTTTGACTGGCAATTACTGAAACAAACCTGATGCCATAATCAGTTGTGCCGGCGACAATATTTTCATCTTCCGGGTCAACATAATAACTGTGCACAAAATAAAAGCGACTATTGTCTTCTATACCATGCCA
>DROB01000258.1 GCA_011321985.1 Gammaproteobacteria bacterium
AGGAGCAGCATGCCGGCCAACTGGGCCATGGCCTCCAGTTGCAACACTCCCGGCATCAACGGGCGCTCTGGGAAGTGCCCTTGAAAGAAGGGCTCATTGATGGTGACGTTGAGAGGCTACTTATTATCGTAAGGGTATTGCGACCGTTCTATCCACACCGGGCTAAACCTGTACGCCGTGGCATCGCGGAATAGATTCCGCTCCTACAAGTGTGCGCACCATGGCATCACAAAATTTATTTCTGTAAATAGACACCCACCCGTAGTAGCGGTTTGCAAACCGCGATTGCCCACAGAGGAACGATACAGTTACGGTGAAAACCGATGATAAATATTCTGCATAAGCTTGAAAGCAATGGCACATCGAAACAGAGGCTGCTTATTATCGTAAGGGTATTGCAACCGTTCTATCCACACCGGGCTAAACCTGTACGGCGTGGCATCGCGGAATAAATTTCGCTCCTACAAGTGTGCGCACCATGGCATCACAAAATTTATTTCTGTAAATAGACTCCCACCCGTAGGAGCGGTTTGTAAACCGCGATTGCCTGCACTGGAATAACACCAATAGCCAGGTTTAATCACAGAGTGAAAAAGCACTTACCGTAATGCAGGAGCCAGGGAAAACTCAGGCTAATGTTGCCAGTGTGAACCTTTGGTAGAGCCACTTTTACTGTCAGGTGTCGCATAAGGTTCCTGTATCAGCAGTTGTGAGATCACATCGGGTGGCAGAGGTTTACCGAACAGGAAGCCCTGGGCTTCACTGCAATCGATCTCACGCAGGTAGTCCAGCTGCACCTGTGTCTCGACCCCTTCTGCTATCACATTCAGATCCAGTCCTTTTGCCATCGCAACGATGGTATTGATAATGGTATTGTCACCTTTGTTGATACGGCTTTCCTTGAGGAAGGTACGATCAATTTTCAGTGTCTGAATCGGTAGCTTGTGCAGGTAACTTAATGAAGAGTAGCCGGTACCAAAGTCATCGATGGCGATGGTTATGCCTTCGTGACTCAGCTCTTTCAGTTTTCGGATAACGCTATCCATATCGTCCATGATCGCATTTTCGGTTATCTCGAGCTCCAGACAGGAACCCGGGAGGTCGTAATCTTTTAATACGTTGAGAACATCGCTGACGATATATTCTTCCATCAATTGTCGAGCAGAGATGTTGATCGACATCCTGATCTCGGGCAGACCTGCTGTGCGCCATTGCTTGAGTTCAGCGCAGGCACTCTTTAAAACCCACATACCGATATCGATGATCATGCCACTCTCTTCAGCAAAAGGGATGAACTCGGCAGGTGAGACAGACCCGTGCTCAGGGTGGTCCCAGCGCAGCAGTGCTTCGACACCGACGATTTCGCCGGTACGCAGATTGATCTGTGGTTGATAGACCAGATTAAACTCATCGTTGTCCAGTGCTTTGTGGATGCCTGTGTCCAGCGACAGTTTTTCGATATAGGGCACATTCATCTCATTGGAATAAAACTGGTAGCCATTTTTGCCCTGGCCTTTTACGTGGTACATGGCGACATCAGCGTGTTTGATCAGGCTATCGATATTGTTGCCATCCTGCGGGTAAAGCGCGATACCGATGCTGGCACTGACATAGAGTTCGTGGCCATCTACGTTGAACGGTTTTTTCAGTGTGGAAGTAATCTTTTCGGCAAGCTTGCTGGCATCTTCGCGTTCGTTGTGGAGTTTGGGCAGCATCAGGGTGAATTCATCACCGCCAAAACGAGCCAGTGTATCTCCTTCGCGGATACAGTCTTTCAATCGAATGCTGACCTGTTGTAACAGTTCGTCACCGATCATATGGCCAAGACTGTCATTGATATTTTTGAATCGATCGAGGTCGAGGAACATGACGGCAAGATGTTCATCATCGCGTTTTGCCTGACTGATAGCCAGGCTTAGACGATCGCGTAATAATGCACGGTTAGGTAATCTGGTTAACAGGTCGTGGTAGGCCTGGAAATTGATAGTCTCTTCTGCGATCTTGCGTTCTGTCACATCACGGGCGACACCGTAGGTACCGGTGTAGTTGCTGCTCTTTTGCCCTTTCCCGGAGTACATGCCCATGGCGCTGAGTTCGATCGGCAAGGTCCGATTGGCAAAGTGACGTGAACTGCCATCGTTTTTACATTTCAGTCGTAGCTCGATATTTTTAGCCGCCCGGGTGCCGATACGGCGTTCATTGAAGACATATTTTGCCTGTTCTATGTCATCGTGATGCACCAGGAAGGAATAATGTTTGCCGACGATCTCTTCTTTGCTGTAGCCAAGCAGGCTCTCGATACGTTCATTGATAAAGGTGAAATAGCCCTCATCATTCAGGATATAGATGATATCGGGAGAGGTGTTAACGATGTAACGGTGCAGGCGTTCGGATTCGGAGAGCTGTTGCTGCATGAAGATATTCTGTTTCTCCAGGCGTTTTTCTTTCAGCGCGTTATTGATGGTGATGATGAGTTCATCGGTGGCATAGGGCTTGCGTAAAAAGTCATATGCACCCTGTGTACAGGCATCTTTGGCGGCTTCGAATGAGGTTTCACCGCTGACGATGATCACCGATGTTTCGATGTTTTTCTCATTGATATGCGCCATTACCTCATGTCCGCTGACATAAGGCATATGCAGGTCCAGTAGCACCAGATCATAATTGTTCTGGTCAAGCTGGCATATTGCTTCCTGTCCGCCTATGGCGGTATTGGGATTGAAACCCCGGATAGACAGTAGATCTTTCAAACTTTTGAGTACGACGGGATCATCGTCGACTACGAGAATTTTCTGCTCATTAATGCTCATTTATATCACTCTGTGGTGTGAAAGTTACCCAACTTACACATTATTATTTTAATTAGCACATTCCAGAGTGTGCGTTTAGTGTCATTTAATTTCTTAAAAATCAATCACTTGTTACTTGGGTAGCAGAATATGAAAACTGGTGCCTTTATCACTGCTACGACAACTGATTGATCCATGTAATTCGCCGACCAGATTCTTGACAATGGTTAAGCCAAGTCCAGCGTGATCATCTCCCTTGGTGGTTTCCACCGGTGAAAACAGCTGTGGCAGGATATCGGTACTTATGCCTGGTCCGTCGTCGGCAACAGAGAGCTCGATGTGCTCTTTGCCATCAACGTTTACATAGTCTTGAGTGTAGACCATAAGTTGGCCGTTTGCAGGAAGTGCCTCAACCGCATTTTTGACCAGGTTGGTGTAGATCTGTTTGAGGGCGTTGGCATTGCTCTGCAGAGTGTTTATCCGTTCATCCAGATCGAGTGAAATCTGGATATTTTTACTGGTAAACAGCGAGGTCTGGAAGACATGAGAGAGATCGGCGATGATGGCATTGATGTCTACTGGCGAAGTTTCATCGGGCGAGGTTTCGGTTTCGGTGAGACCGTTGAGGATCTGGCTTATCCGCTCTATTTCTGATTTTATGGTCTGTACATCTTCCTGTGCCGGTTTGTCATCTTCCAGTTTGTAACCGAGGATACCGAGGTAGTTGTTCATGATACTCAGTGGGTTTCTGACCTCATGCAATACCTCACGGATCTTTTGTTCCAGCTGGCTGGTCTGGTCGTGAGGAGTGCCTTTATCCGTGCCCTGACTGACCAGATTAGTGACGCTGATGGTGTGCGCGATCTCATTGACGAAGCGCATCAATAGCGGCAGTTGTTTTGACAGGGTCTCATACTGTTTTTCATCGACACCGAGTATCAGGGTGCCAACCGCAGCATTATTCATCATCATGGGCAGGCACATCATCCCTGCCTGTTCGGTAATGCCGATCAGTTGTCGGTCGATGATAGAGAGAGTATGGGTCTGGGCTTCGAGATCTTCAGCAAATGAGTGCTCGGCCTGTTTGTTCAATAGCGCATCGACCACCAGGCTGCGTCCCGGTTTGAGCGGGATGGATATATCTGCCAGTTGTGGTGGCTGGTTACTGGAAGAAACAGCATTGACTCTATCGTCGGTGGCATCGTATAAGAACAGGATGCACTGGCTGATGCCGAACAGGATGTTGACATGTTGTGAGATGATGTTGAGCAGTGATTGTTTGTTCTCGTCGTGACCACTCTCCTGCGGGTTATCATTATCGGCACTGTTGCGTGACAGGTGCTGATGGATGCCATCCAGCAGAGCGATATTTCTTACCTGTTCAGCAAGTTGCAGTTGTTTGAAATCGTCGCTGGCGATCTGCTGTTTGGTCGACTTGCCATCCATGCCATCGGTTGCGAGTAATATCTCCAGTGAGGCAGCGGTGCTCGTTACACGTTCCTGCGATTTTTCCAGGATCTCGAGTATCAGTGGTTTATCCAGGCCGAGTAATAGTTCGGCATCATCGAAGACCTGTTCATCTTCTTCTTTGAAATGGTTACAGGTGAGCATGTTGGCCAGACTGATAATTTTCACCAGTGGGTGCGCATCACGGATGTGTTCAGCCTGTTCGTGGTGGTACAGGATAGCATCGTAGATAAAACTGTTGGCCCCGTGTTTCTTCAGTAACTCAGCCCCTACTTCCTGATGTGTGGTATCAAACTCATCTTGTTCGAGCGTATGAAAATAGTCATCCTCGCTCAGTTGAGCAAAGGTGGTCGTGTACTTATCGGGGTATGCTGTCTCCAGGACCAGCTGGCCGATATCATGTATAAGACCCGTGGTATATGCCTCATTAATATCTGCGTAGTCGCAATGTTTTGCGATGGACTGTGCCACGTTTGCGCAATACAGAGAATGTTGCCAGTGTTGTTTGAGAAACTCTGTTCGCTCGATACTGGTGCGTGAAAAAAATTGCTGGACCGTGGCGGTGACCGCGATGCCTTTTATGGTATTGATACCCAGTTGCTGTAATGTGCTCTCAGCAGACCGGGTGGCATTTATCTGGCGTGCATCCGGGTTGTTCTTATGGCACTGGTTCTGGTCGCAGACAGAATAAACACGCACGAACAGGCCGGGGTCCTGGCGCAGGATGGCCGCCAGGTCACTGAAAGAAAGTGTTTCATCATGGCAGATGTCGAGCAGTTGAAGCAAAACGTGCGGCAAACTGGGCAGTTTATCCACATCTGCCTTTTGCAGAATTTGTTTCGCTTTATTATTCATTTTGTATGATGCTAACAACGTTTTTGTACATTAAAGGGTGCAGCAGACTGCGCGGTCCAGAACAGGCCTGTATCCGCTGGAAGTAAACGGCACTATGGCATATGCTCCATAAACAACTGATTATGCAATAATCATGCAAAAAGTGGTTTATGTTTTATATTCAACGACTTAAGTAATCTGTTATTTATCAGAAAATCTAAAGTGTAAAAAATATAAACAAGAAAAATGCAGCAAGACAAGTTCTGGATTCTATCGGTTTGAAGGGGTAATTGATAGTTAAAGCCATCGCATTTCGTCGCCTGACGCTCTGTGCATATGATCAGATAGAATTTGCTTCCGATTAAGGGTAGTCAATTTATCGCTTGCTTTGGAATGGGTTTAGCCGTCTAATGAAAGTCGGTCGCTGTATGATCCTGATTTGTTATGGTTTGTCCCTGGCTGATCGCCCTGTTGTTAGACGGTGCGGGCCAAGGGGTAGGGAAAGATAATAGATATTGAAACTTCATAAGCAAAATAAAACAGTGTTAAACGCGGAAGACAAATTTAGTCAGGCTCGCGACACTTCCCTTTCGCTCAAAAATACAGACTCGCTTGATCTGGAGCAACTCGGAGAGCTCGCGATTGAAGTGCTTAATGATAAAAATCTTGAAGTCAGTAAAGTGCGTCCTTTTTTCTGGTCGCTGGTCGAAGCCTATGTCGACCGTTTTCATCTGTACCCTTTCGATATCAACAAGGCATTGTTCAGCTATCTCGAATTGAATGATTATCCCGAAAAGACCGTCCGGAAACTCGTGGAACAACTGGAGACACAGTTCGAACAGGTGCATGGTCGTTCACTGCGAAAACCTGCCCGGCTACCGGATCAAAAACACGTACAGGGTGATGAGATAAAAGACCTGCATGATAGCCTCAGGTATGCTGCCATGGTGGCCGATATAGACAAGTGACGGGCAGGCAGGTACAGGATTTAATTTGCGGTGCGGCCTTTGAGTTTCGGTGCTTCTTCGTTGCAGTTGAGCGAAAATAACTTTTCGATACCACTGGCAGGTACGGGTTTAGAAT
>DROB01000259.1 GCA_011321985.1 Gammaproteobacteria bacterium
CGATCGGCAGCAACCGGGTCGATATTTTTCCAGAACACATCGAGCAATGCGCTATATGAGATTTTTTCCGGGTCAAAGCGGATTTTTATGGCCTCAGCGTGCCCTGTACCACCAGCAGAGACTTCTCTGTATGTCGGATTTTGTGTGTGTCCGGCAGTATACCCTGAGGTTGTCGAAATAACCCCGTCGAGCTTGTCGAAAGGGGGCTCCATACACCAGAAGCAGCCACCGGCAAAAATAGCGGTACGGGTATGATCTACAGCAGACGCGGGCATGGAAATAAGGCTAATTAGCACTATGAAAGGCAGTTTCATCATGTTCTCGGTGTGTGGTTAACAAAATAGAGAGGCTTGTGACCATTTAGACTGGGTTTAGTTTGTGCTGCCTGAGAATAAATATCAATGGTGGCTGGTGGCCTGATTTTTTCAAAAATATCAATTTTTTGCGGCCATTTAATACCATGATACCAGGCTTGGTCTACATTCAGTATAAATAATAAGGGTATCGGGAAAACATGAGTCTTCGTCGTCATTTACAATTTGCTGCATTATTCCTGTGTCTGTCATCATCGGCATTCGCGACTTCAGGATTCGATATGAAGCAGCTCTCTTCTTTGTTCGATCTCAATCAGCGTGGTAAGGCTTACCAGTATGCCAGTCAATATCTGGCAGAACAGGAAGGCGACCCGTATTTTGATTATTATTACGGTGTATCTGCTATCGATTCGGGTTTTGCCAGTCAGGGGGTATTTGCACTCGAGCGGGTGTTGCTGGCTTTTCCTGAAGATCCGGTGGCCAGGCTCGAGCTGGCTCGGGGTTATTTTATCCTGCAGGAATACGCACGCTCAAAACAGGAGTTTGAAACAGTGCTTGAGACGGATCCACCTGATGGTGTGAGAGACACGGCTGATCTGTATCTGGATAAGATACGTCTGGAAGAATCACGCTATAAGACCACGGTAAGTGGTTCCGTAGAGCTGGGTGCGGGTTATGATACGAATGTAAACAGTGCTCCGAGCGGTAGTTTCAATAGTGCTGCCGGAACCAGCAGTACCAAGCTGGAGGATAATTTCTATAATCTTTTTGGTGCGGTCAAAGTGGTTCACCCTTTTTCACCAGGGTGGAAGGTGAATGTCAGTGCCTCGGGTGCGCTGAAAAAGAATCAGGATGAGAGCCAGTTTGATACGCTTACTGCGACCTTGCAGACCGGATTATCACTGGCTTCGGAATCAAGCCTGTATAACCTGGATTTCGTCGCTCAGGAGTTCCAGCTCGATGGTGACAGTTACCGGCAGTTGCTGGGCCTTAATCTGGGCTGGAGGTATGATCTATCAGAACAATCAAATTTCACTACCAGTCTGCAGTATGCTCAGCTGACATACGACATATTTCCGATACTGGATTCAAACCTGTATACGCTTAATGTAGGGTACACCCGACAGTTTTCGGTATCGATGGCACCGGTATTTTTCTCCAGTCTGAAACTGGGTATGGAAGATGCTAAAAGTAATAATGTGGTCGCGCAGGCGAATACCGAGCGGGCCATATACAGTCTACGCCTGGGTATAGCATTGAGTCTGTCTCCCAAATTTATCCTGCAGACAGCAGCCGGGATACAGAACAGTCAGTACAAGGGGGACAATGCCGAGATCGGGGATGATAAGAGAGAAGATAATTTTATTAATGCTGATCTGAACCTGCTCTGGTTGATCAGCCATAAATGGCGACTGGATACACGGCTGGCTTACGTCGATAACAGCAGTAACAGTGATATACGTGAATATAACCGATGGTTGGCCAGCATTAATCTTAACTATAATTTTTAGCGCAATGGATAGTGGCGACTACGCCGTGAGTGAGGTATGTGATGGATATTGAAAGTAACGAGGTAAGTGGTAACCGTGTTGTTGGAGTGATTTGTTCGTTGTTCTTTTGCAGTGGCCTGATCTTTTCACTGGATGCCACTGCTGCATTACAGGGTGATTCTGTATGGCTGGTCGAAAAAGGTGACAATGTCTATTCTATCGCGCGTAATGTTTTTCCGGATGACCCGGTGAAGCAGCGGCAGTTCCGAAGAGAACTGATCGAAGAGAATGCGGAAATATTCAATGGCAACGCCAATTTGATGAATGTGGGGCAGGCCTTGAGACTTCCTGCTTTTGCTGTCAGTCAGCCGGTTACTGCTCCTGCCGTCGCAACGCCCGTCGAGGCACAGCAGATAGTCGTATCCCCTGTCGAAGAAACGGGTGTTCCTGAAGAGCCAGTACTGCAGCATGAAGAGCAACCAACACCCGATCCACAGGATGTCATCGGTCATGTGGTCATCAGCGTCGGTGACATGGAGGCGAGTAATCGAGGATCATTCCGTAAGCTGTTGCGGCACTCGGAAATTTTGAAGGGGGATACTATCAGTACATCCAGTCGTGCTTATACACAGATCAGGATGAAAGACGGGGCACTGCTGTCATTGCGCCCGAATACGAAATTGAAGATAACGGATTACCGTTTCAACGGCTCCGAAGATGGCTCAGAACGTAGTTTTATGGAATTGATCGCCGGTGGTTTCAGGACCATTACCGGTTATATCGGACACCGCAATAAACAGAATTATCGTGTAAAAACCTCGGTGGCGACCATCGGTATCCGAGGTACACATTATGGTCTGATGCTGTGTGCAGATGGCAACTGTGCAGCGGAATCGGCCGACCTCGAAGATGGCATATACGGGGGTGTGGTTGATGGCAGTATCGTGGTGGAGAACCAGTCCGGTATATCGACATTCAATAATGACCAGTATTTCCACGTGGCTTCTATTGCCGATGCGCCAATCGAACAGTTAGTGCCACCACCTGTTTTTCACGGCAGGGCAGAAACACGGACGGCGCAGGAACAGCACCGGCAGGAAGTGGGCGAGAAGGGGCCTGTCAGAGAGGGTGCCAGAAAATCAGGGGGTGGTCGTCGCCTGGGAGCACTGGTACAGGAATATATTAACGATCGGCCTACGCCCGTCCTGCCTCGGGACAGACGGGGAAGCGATGTGATTAAGGATACGCCTCCCGTCGAATTAGCACCAACAGGTGCTGGTGTTCTGATCGCTTTCAATACGATCGATAATGTCACTGGAACAGTTGATACCACGGCTGCGGGTGTTCCTGCG
>DROB01000260.1 GCA_011321985.1 Gammaproteobacteria bacterium
CGCTACGATGGTCTCGATCTCATTATTAAGTTGTTCGCTCCGTCGTTCAAACTCGATGAAGGCATTCAGTGTGCCGGTCCAGCGGCCCCATTCTTTCTCGACCAGCATGGCGGTGGAAAATTCCACGATATTACGGTCAAAATTTCTTTCCAGTTCGATCAATAAACCCCAGTCTGCAGCGTATTCACCCTGTTCGGTGAGTTGTACCTTTGTTTCTATTTCTACCGATGAGGCGTTGAGGTCATCACTGGCTGTTCTCTCGCCGATAATATAGATTTCTGTAAACCAGTTTTCGATAAAAGAAGTGCCGATACCCAGTCGTTGCTGCTGTTGGTCATCCAGTGCGCTGTTCTCATCATCCTGAAAGATCGCGCGCCATTCTATCTCTGTCTCCATGGGTAAAACATAAGGGTGATAAACTTTATCGATACTGTTTCCATCGGCTATCACAGCTGTTGATGCAATCATAGATGTGAGGCTGAAGATAGAGAAAAATATTTGTTTATTCAGGCGCATTTAGTCTCCCGCTTCTATCTTTAGAAGCAGAATATCTGGCGAATATGGTGGCGACTAAAATACAGACTATCGCAGCGATGTAACACTGGATTTCTATGGGTGTCGGCGTGGCCTCATAACCGATAAGGGTATAGAGCAGGCGACCGGTTATGGAAGACTCATCCAGCCAGTCAGAGGTGTCCCATACGATGTTCTGTGCAGGCAACCAGTCGATCTGTATCAATAGGCGCACGGCCTGCGATAACATGCCTGCTGCTACGAATAATAGCAGTGTGTACCCCACATAACGTGCACGATCCTGTGTCATATTGGTAAACAGATAATAGATGAGGATACCAAAACTCAATCCGATGCCTGCGCCCAGTATGCTTCCGGTAAGGATAGGGGTTATGCTTTCACCGGAAAGTATAAAGCCTGAAAGGTATAAAAAGATCTCGGACCCATCTCGCGTTATCGCCAGGACCATGCCCGATATCATGGCCCATCGTATGATTTTCATCGTTCCTGGTTTCTTGTCGTTTATGAAGATTGTGGCATTAAACAGGAGTAGACTGAGATAGATACCGATCAGTATGCCGGCGTTGATCACCTCCTGGCCAAAACCATCGAACCACTGGCTGGCAGTATCGAATGATATCGCGTACAGGATCCCGCAGGCTATCCCCGCTATCACGGCATAGGCGATCCAGTGGCGAGACATTTTTAGCCGAAAACTGAGTGCTAAAAAGAGACTGCCCAGTATCGAGAGTTCCAGTACTTCACCAAGTATAATGATAACGGAGCTTAATATCATAAGGATCTCTAGCGGGCGATGATTTTTCCGAGTGCAGTTTCAGGGTGGAATTCGCCAAAAAAAGGATATTCGCCAGGTTCGAGAGGACCTATGAAAATGGTACCTTTTCTTTTCCCGAGGATGATCTTTTCACGGTTTAACTCATAACTCTCGAATTCTTCCGTTGTCGAGTCCTGATTCAGGATAACTAATTTCACTTTCGTCTGTGCAGGAACCACGATCTCTGAAGGATAGAATAAGTTATTTTTAATTTTTATGGTGAATTTTTGTGTATCAGCATACGCAGGTACCGCCAGGAATAGCTGTGATATCACGATGCAGGATAAGTTTCTGAGTGTCATGATTTTCCTTTTTCGCTGCCTTGATCAGATGTGGGGAAATCTATGGTAATGGCTAAACCTGTAGGAAATTTCGAGCGTGACAGCCGTATGTTTCCACGGTGCAACTGAACGATGTGTTGCACTATCGAAAGTCCCAGACCGCAGCCTTCGATTCCGGAATCGTGCTGATCACCATCCATCCGGTAGAAGCGGTCGAATACTCTGTGATAGTTGTCTTCGGGGATACCCGGCCCTGAATCTTCGATTTTTAACTGGATGTGGTCGTCGATGTTGTTGACAGAAACCTTGATATTTCCTGATTCAGGTGTGTATTTGTTGGCATTGCCTAATAGGTTCTGTAACAGGATCTCGATGCTGAATCTGTCACACTGTAGCCAGGTGCTGGTACCCGATAGCTCGATCTGTTGCATTTTTTTTTCAAAACCTGAGTATTGCTGTGCGATGCTGTACTGTGCTATCTCATGGAGGTCTAACCGTTCAAAGTTCGCCATGTGCTGGTCGGCGGTGGTGCGGTAGAGAGAAAGGATCTGCTCGATGACATGTTCCATCCGGTTGACTCCCGCGGTTAATAATTTGAAATTTTTATTATCGGGTAATTCAGTCTGGAGGTTGTACAGATTTATTTTCAGTCCACTGACAGGAGTACGTAACTCGTGTGCGGCATCGGCTGAAAAACGTTTTTCTCTCTCGAAGGCATTTTTTAATCTTGCCAGTAAGTTATTGGTCGAGTTGACCAGTGGTTGTAATTCTTTCAACGGGTCGGTCAGTGAGACCGGACTCAGGTCATGTTCCTGTTTCTGTTGCAGCTGCCGGGCCAACTGGCGTAACGGTCTTAATCCAAAGCCGACAAGAAACCAGATGGTCAGCAGAGCGACAGGCAGGACGATGATAACCGGTGTGGCTGATTCGATGATCAGGTTATCGATCAGGCGATTCCGGATATCGGTGCGTTCTGCGACGATGACCCAATGCTGAGTCTGCGGATCACCCAGGACATAGTTTCGCCAGCGGTATCGTCCAAAATTATTATCCTGAAAGCCTGCGATCAGAGGGGTCATCGGATATTCGGGCGAGTTGTTAGAACGGCTTATCAACTGCCGGTCATGCCAGATTTGAAAAGCAGCACTGGTGGTTCCGATATCCGTGACGATGGGGTGATTATCACTCGGTTCTATCTGTACGGTAGAGAGCACACTTGCCATATCTACAAGTTTTTTATC
>DROB01000261.1 GCA_011321985.1 Gammaproteobacteria bacterium
CGAACGATGGTCATGCAATATTCCTGAGTGTTACGCTATGGCAGCGAAATGTTAAGCGGCACTTCTGCACCATTACGTTTAACCACTATACTTAAATTTTTGGCTGTACTTAATTTACGCAGCGCACTAATACCGTTTTGTGGCTTATCTAACTTAATACCATTTATCTGGGTAATAACATCGCTGCTCTCTATCCCTAACTCTGCCAGTAACTGGCCTTTCTTCTGTGGCTGCAGGCGATAACCGATCTGCTTACCTTTTTCTTTCACCACGACAGGCAGGGCATATTCACCGAATGAGGTAGGGTCTTTTATTATATTGTTCCTGATCTCTTTTAAAGCTGCACCTGGCGAACCAGCCCTCAGGCTAGCGGAAGATAACGACTTTCTCCCGTGACCGGACTGACCCAGGTTACCCAGGCCACTCGTCTTCTGTAGTTTCAAGGTCTCCAGTTGCCCGTTGCGACTTAAAACCACATGATCAGGGTATATCTCTTTTACCTCAACACCACCCTGCATTTTATCGCCGATGCTATATATGTCTTCTTTACCTGATTTCCCTTTGGCTATAATGGCACTCGCTCGCTCTTGCGGTTTTGCCGCTAACACCCCTTTCAGTGTGAGGTTCAATTTAGTTTCAGGTACTTTCGTCTGTCTCTTGATGGGGGCTTTATCACTCACACCAAAAATATTTGCCGCTGTCAGTTGCCTGAAATTATTTTGTTGCGCCTGGCTGGCAACATTCATGCCTTTCTTTTGCTGCATAGATATCGGCATGGCTTCATCATCCTGTGGGAAAAATAACCAGGTTATTTCAACCAGCAGATACGCACAGGCAATAATCAACAGCAGGCTCACGATAGTGGCCAGATGCTGGTTTAATTTTTGCAACACAACCGGATTGTTTAGTTGTGTAATCAGAGTGTTAGCCATTAATTCGAGACAATACTAAAAGTACAAAGCACAAGTACCCAAATTCTAGCAGTCTCTTGCCTCCATTGCAGACTAATTGTATGAAATTACACTTTATTGTCACATTGTCAGCTTTGAAGACGGGATATGTGGCTTCCGAGAGCGAGGTTGCTACAGCTACTACCCTATAAATAGAAGGTTTTATCTATTGACCTGGAGAGCGACAGAAACGATAAATAGCGATCTCACCCAGCAGATTGGGAAACCATTTCGTTAGCACATTCGCCTGCCGATGGCTGTGATCAACGACGGTTCGCTGCAAAATATCAATACCGTGGTTTACGCACAGCTCTTCAAAATCATTGAGCGTACACAGATGGACATTAGGTGTATTAAACCACTGATTTGGCAGGTTTTTTGTTACAGGCATTATGCCTTTTACAGCCAGTTGCAAACGCGCACGCCAGTGCGCCATATTCGGAAAGGTCACGATACCTTCCCCCCCTACACGCAACATTTCCTCGATCAACAGATTGGGCTGTTCGGTTGCCTGCAATGTTTGGCTCATGATGACACAGTCAAAACTGTCATCAGCAAAATATGCTTTCAGTCCATCGTTCAGGTCGGCCTGAATCACATTAATATTTTTAGCCACACAGTCTTCGATATTAAACGCGTTAATCTCCAGCCCATAACCCAGCACATTACGATTATCTCGCAAAAAAGCCAGCAGAGTACCGTCACCACAGCCCAGATCCAGCACTTTTGTATCCGCTTTTATCCATTGCGCGATGATGGCGAGATCAGCGCGCAGACCACCATCGGCTACTACTGGTGAAGGTTGATAGTGCCGTGTCATGCCAGCTCCTCAGCCACATTTTTCATATACGATGAAAATACGTTCATATAATGCGGTATCGGAATTAAAAAAGCATCATGTCCCTGATTGGCTTCTATTTCGATATAGCTCACCCGCTTCTCTGCCTGCAGTAAAGCTTTCACAATCTCCTGCGAACGCTGAGGCGAAAAACGCCAGTCTGAAGTGAAAGAGATGACTAAAAACTGCGCCTTTGTCTGCTCCAATGCAGCCGCCAGACTATCACCATGCTCACCTGCTGGATCAAAATAGTCCAGTGTCTTCGTCATCAGTAGATAGGTGTTAGCATCGAAACGATCGACAAAAGAACGCCCCTGATAACGCAGGTAACTTTCGACCTGGAAGTCGACATCAAAACCAAAGTTAAGTTTACCTTCACGCAATTCGCGGCCAAACTTGTCACGCATGGAATCATCAGACAGATAAGTGATATGGCCCAGCATCCGCGCCAGCATTAGTCCACGCCGTGGCACGGTCTTTTTTTCCAGATAATGACCTTCGCAAAAATCCGGATCAGACATGATGGACTGACGTGCGACTTCGTTAAATGCGATATTCTGCGCAGAAAGCTTGGGGGCAGCGGCAATCACGATGGCATGGTTGGTTATATCAGGATAATCGATTGCCCACTGCATCACCTGCATCCCCCCCAGGCTACCACCGATGACCGCACACCAGTGTC
>DROB01000262.1 GCA_011321985.1 Gammaproteobacteria bacterium
ATGAGGAATTATTATGTCTGACTTTACCAGCGAGTTCTGGAGTTGGTACATCATCGCAATCGCAGGCGGTGGGATCATCTGGCTGTTTTATTTACTCAGAGGATCGAGTAAGGCCGATACAGAAGAAGGTGTGCCAACCGGGCATGTGTGGGATGAAAATCTCGAGGAATTAAATAATCCTCTGCCGCGCTGGTGGCTGGTCATGTTCTATCTTACTCTCGCGTTTGCGATCGTGTACCTGATCCTTTATCCGGGTATGGGTTCATTCAAAGGTGTGCTCGGCTGGACCGAGGTCGGAGAATATGAACAGGAAGTGGCCGATGCCAATGCCGAGTTTGGTCCTCTGTTTGCTCAGTTCGAACAAACACCGGTTGCTGAGTTAGCCGCGAATAAAAAAGCGACAAACGCGGGTGAGCGTTTGTTCGTTAACTACTGTGCAGTCTGCCATGGTTCCGATGCACGTGGCGCACCGGGCTTTCCCAATCTTCGTGATAATGACTGGTTATACGGTGGTGCTCCGGAGCAGATCGAGACCACGATCATGTATGGTCGTAACGGGACCATGCCTTCGTGGGAAGCACCACTGGGTGGTGAAGAAGGTGTTAAAGCGGTTGCTGAATACGTGATGACACTCGCTGGACGCGAGACAGATGATGCTCTGGCTGCGATGGGTAAAGAGAAATTTGACCTGTTCTGTGTCGGTTGTCATATGCCGGGCGGTACTGGTAATCAGGCACTGGGTGCACCGAACCTGAGTAACAACATCTGGTTGTATGGTGGTTCTCCACGTACTATCAGACAAACGATCGCGAAGGGAAGAAATGGTCATATGCCTGCGCACAGTGAATTTTTGGGTAAAGCAAAAGTTCATGTTCTGGCAGCATATATATACAGTCTGTCTCATGAGACCGATTGATTGTTGATTATACGGATGCTGAAACGGGTCTAATCATATGTACATGATGGTATGCAGCGTGTAGTATATCCACTATGGATGCTATTCCTTTGATACAACGTGTGGTTGCTATTTTATGGCCGTCTTTTATAACGGCGGGTATCGCGACCGTATTGTTTACTACTGCATTTGATCCTGCTGTCGTTTTTATTGATCATGATATTAGTCGCATGGGTTTATACACGATCAGTTTCTTCCTGTTCTGGGCTTTCGGGGCGATTACCGCTGCGGCGACCTGTTACTTCCTGAAACCCTGTGAAGCCATCAATAAAGCCAGAATGGCGATGTCTGAGAACACGGACTCGGTTAAAGAGTAAGCTTTTTCGGCCGATCAGTAGATATCGCGCAAGCAAGTAAGCATGACTTTATAGCACATGTTTTTTCATGTTCATGTGTGTGCTTATAAATAACAGTATCAGGTAATAAACTAATAATGTCTAAAGATGCGTCTATAGCAGAGCCAAAGGTCAGTGACACAAAAGAGGGCGGCAGTCAGGTCGATGATGCTGTCGAGCAGTCACTGTATGCCAAACGTCAGAAAATCTATCCCCGCGAAGTCCATGGCCTGTTTGCTGCTCTTCGTACCGCAGGTGTCGCAATTTTACTCGGCCTGTATTATATCGTTCCATGGTTGCAGTGGGATGGACGGCAGGCGGTTTTATTTGATCTGCCCGAGCGCAAGTTTTATGTCCTCAATATGGTGTTCTGGCCTCAGGACTTCTTTTATCTCACCTTATTGCTGATCGTCAGTGCGTTGGGCCTGTTCTTTGTGACTGCCCTGGCAGGTCGGGTCTGGTGTGGTTATGCCTGTCCGCAAACGGTGTGGACAGAGGCTTTTTTATGGATAGAACGGAAAGTAGAGGGCTCACGTCCCCGGCAGATGAAGCTGGATAAGGAACCTAATTCTTTTCGTAAAATCAGGATAAAAGCCACCAAACATTTCCTCTGGATTGTTTTTGCCCTGTTTACCGGACTGACCTTCGTCGGTTATTTTTCACCGATGCGTGAGCTGGCGGCAAACTTTGTCACCTTCAATAATGGACCCTGGGAAATGTTCTGGATATATTTTTATGCTCTGGCGACCTACGGTAATGCGGGCTGGTTGCGTGAGCAGGTATGTATGTACATGTGTCCTTATGCGCGTTTTCAGAGTGCGATGTTTGACAAAGACACCATGATCATCTCTTTTGATGAGTCGCGTGGATTGCCTAAAGGCCCCAGGAAAAAAACCGCCGATAAGACAGCCGCTGGGCTGGGCGATTGTATCGACTGTACCATCTGCGTACAGGTGTGCCCGACGGGTATCGATATACGTGATGGATTGCAGTATCAGTGTATAGGCTGTGCTGCCTGTATCGATGCCTGTGATGATGTTATGGACAAGATGGGGTATGAGCGCGGCCTGATCCGATACACCACGGAGAACACGTTACAGGGCAAGCATACGCATATTTTCAGGCCCCGGGTCATCCTGTACGCCATGATATTGATGGGGGTTACAGCCGGTGCTTTCTATTCGATCCTGACACGTACACCGGTGGCGATGGATGTTATCCGTGACCGTAATAGTCTGTACCGGGAGACGAATGACGGCCTGATCGAAAATGTTTATATCATCAAGCTGATGAATATGGATAAACAGGCGCATACTTACAGTCTGAGCGTGCAGGGGATACCCGAGCTACTCCTCAAAAAAGACATTGATGATATATCGGTTAAAAGTGGTGAGGTTATCGAGTTACCTGTTCGTGTTCAGGTCGATGCAGACAACCTCAAACAACGCAGCAACGAGATAAGCTTTACGCTCGATGCACTGGATGATGAATTACATATTGTCGAAGATGCTCGTTTTCTTGGTCCTGCATTCAAATAGTAACGATGAGTATCAATATGTCTTTATCTGAGAGGAGCAAACCCTGGTATAGCTATCCATTGGTCTGGATGATGGTCGCGATACCTTTCACTGCAGTGATAATGGGTGTGGTGATGATATGGCTGGCCGTCGATACAGATGATGGGCTGGTCGCGGATGATTACTATAAACAGGGTCTGGCGATCAACCAGGTCATAGAGCGCGATAAAAAAGCTGCAGAGCTAGGATTGAGTGCCATCGTTGAATTTGATAATACGACCAGGGTCATCAAGCTGGTCTTCGATAAAGGCTTGTTGGATTCTTACCCACAGCAGCTGCAACTGCATCTGCAGCATGCAACACGGGCAAACAGTGATGTTTCTGTGGTCATGAACCGCGGTATCGATAATCAGTATATCGGTAATATCAAGAAAAACTTAACGGAAGGCATCTGGTACTTTGAACTGGCAGAGGAAGACTGGAAAATAAATGCACGAAGTCATGTGCAGAAAAAAAATACTATCGAGCTGAAGAGTGGTTATCAGTAGCGAGTTATTTGTAACAGCCTGAACCTGTCGCGCCGCCACTGCCAGCATTGAACCTCTTTACGACCAATTGAAGTCGCAGTCATAAGCAGATTAGTTTCGTGCAGTAACCGTCATTACTTCTTTTAACTCGCTACCTTCTGTATGACGACCTGGTTCCTTCCGGTCTGCTTGGCCTGGTATAAAGCCTCATCCGCTTTACCCAGCAATAGCTGATCGAGTTCATTACTGGATCCGGATGAGCCGTTCTTTTCGTTACTGTCCATCTGGAGTCTGATCTGGCTGAGCGAGGCCAGCCCGATGGACACGGTCATGCTCAGTGTGCTGTCATTGATGATTAGTTTCTGCTGTTCGACCTGGCTACGAATGCGTTCAGCCACCTCGTGGGCAAGCTGTATACCCGTATCGGGCAGGATGATGGAAAATTCCTCACCTCCATAGCGTGCGACGATATCACTGGAACGGACCTGCTCGCGCATGAGAGCAACCAGCCTGACCAGAACAGCATCACCGACCTGGTGCCCGTGCCGGTCATTTATCTGCTTGAAAAAATCGACATCGATGAACAGGCAAACCAGATCGGTTTTCTTGCGTACGCAGCGATCGACTTCGTGTTTCAGGCGTTCGTCGAAATAGCGTCGATTATAAGCATTGGTTAAACCATCCTGGTACCCGAGCTCCAGGGTGCGTTGTCGATTGATGCAGTTTTCGATTGAGATAGCTATCATCGCGCCCAACTTTTGTAAAAAAGTGGTGCCGTCACTCTTGTTGTAGCGAGCCGGGTCTTTACTGAGCAATAACTGGATACCGATGATCTCATCACCGCGTTTTAGCGGCAATAGTGCAGCAGACTGGTATTTACTGGTCTCTTCGACATTGATCAACCAGTCGTATTTATTGACGATGCGCGTACCGAGTACAGGGCCATCTGGGATATCAGAGATCAGTAGATTACTGGTTCCGGTATCGATGAAACTGAGGCCTTTATAGCTATGCTGGTAACTCTCTGTCAGCAGTCTTTCGACTTCATGAAAACGGTCTACCAGGCACAGTCGGATTTCATCGATGCGAAATTTTTTCTGTTCATGCAAGATGAGATGGAAGAGTTCGGCAGGTCCCTGTGCAGCGACCACGGACAAGGAGAAACTATCGAATGAAGTCTGTGTCTGTTCATTGCGGCGGGCTTCTTTGAGAAGTTTATCGAGTTTCTCTCGTAGTTGCCGATTTTCTTCGAGGCGTTTCTCTTCCATGAGCTATTTATACCATGTTTGGTCGAATAGGAAAGCCTTTATGATAATATTAGATTAGGTCTATTGGCAGTCATTTAATGGCGGAAATGCCGCATCCCGGTAAACACCATCGACATCCCGTGCTCATTGGCAGCAGCGATGACATCCTCATCTCGCATTGAGCCACCTGGCTGGATAACGGAGATGATACCGGCTTCGTGGGCGGCATCGATGCCATCGCGGAAGGGGAAAAAAGCATCGGATGCCATGATCGACCCGGCCACTTCAAGTTTTGCATGCTCCGCTTTTATACCGGCGATACGTGCGCTGTTGATACGGCTCATCTGCCCGGCTCCGACACCGATCGTCATATTATTCCTGGCATACACGATGGCATTCGATTTGACGAATTTGGCGACTTTCCAGCCAAACAGCAGGTCTTTCAATTCCTGTTCACTCGGCTGTTTTTCTGTGACGACCTTCATTTCATCCAGCAGCAACAGGTCGGCATCCTGCACCAGTAAACCGCCATTGACGCGTTTGTAGTCCAGTCTCTGGTCGCTACCCTGCCATTGCCCACATTCCAGTAAGCGTACATTTTTCTTCTCTGCGACAGCAGCGATAGCTTCTTTGCTGATAGCAGGTGCGATGATGACCTCGACAAACTGGCGTTCAACGATGGCCCTTGCCGTTTCACCGTCCAGCTCGCGATTAAAAGCAATGATGCCACCGAATGCAGATTCCGGATCGGTGCTATAGGCAGCATCATAGGCCGCCATGAGAGTATCGTCGACAGAAACGCCACAGGGATTAGCGTGCTTGACGATGACACAGGCTGCGCCATCGTCGTTGCTGTCAAATTGTTTGATGCATTCGAGTGCCGCATCGGTGTCACCGATGTTATTGAAAGATAGCTCTTTTCCCTGTAACTGTCTGGCAGTGGCGATACAGGCGTTGCTTATATTCTGCTCTGTGTAGAACGCTGCGTGTTGATGAGGGTTCTCGCCATAACGCATCTCCTGTGCCTTGTTGAATTGCAGGTTGATGGTGCGGGGCAGTGTGCTCATAGAAACTTCGCCTGCATCATCGAGCTGGACACGGCCCAGGTAGTTGGCGATCATGCCATCGTAGTTTGATGTATGTTCGAAGGCTTTAACTGCAAGGTCGAAGCGTGTCGCTTCCGTTACCATACCGCTATTATTCTTTAATTCTTCGAGGACGCGTGAATAGTCAGCGGGGTCAACCACGATGCTGACATAGGCATGGTTTTTGGCTGTTGCACGGACCATGGCGGGGCCCCCTATATCGATATTCTCGATAGCATCGTCCAGTGTGCAGTCTGCTCTTGCTGTGGTGGCTTCAAAGGGATAGAGGTTAACCACGACGAGATCGATCGGGGCGATATCATTGTCTTTCATCACACCGTCATCGATACCTCGACGACCCAGGATGCCACCGTGAATCTTGGGGTGCAGTGTCTTGACGCGGCCATCCATAATTTCGGGGAACCCGGTATGTCGGGAAACCTCCATGACCGGGATCATATTTTCGATGAGTAATTTGGCTGTGCCGCCGGTAGACAGGATTTCTACGCCCTGGTCGTGCAGTACTCTGGCAAATTCGATAATGCCATCTTTGTCAGAAACACTGATGAGCGCGCGTCGTACCGGGCGCAAGGATTCATTGGTCATAATACAGCCTTTACAGGAATTTTTTGGGAGGCGGGATTATAACCAGAGCCAGCGTTTATGTCACTTTCTGCTGATGGGTGTGTTTAATATGGCCGTATCTTTCCTGTGCAGGCAATCGTGGCTCACAGGCCGATCCTACGGGTAAGGATATATTCGCAGGAGTGGATAAGGCTTTCTATTTGTGTAGATTATAGCTACGTAGTTTTTTGCGTAACGTTCCACGATTCAATCCGAGTAGCTCTGCTGCACGGGACTGATTGCCCTTGGTGTGTTCCAGGATGGCTTCGAACAGGGGTTGTTCTACCTGTCTGAGAACCAGTTCATACATATCATTGGGGTGGGCACCGTCTAATTCGTAGAGGTAGCGACGGATGGAATGTTTGACCGCATGGCTCAGTTGAGAGATCTCCTGAGTTGTCGTCGTGCCATGATTATTATCTTTTTGATCCGGATTTTGGATGTCTTGTACGCTCATGCTGCCTTTGCTGCCCCTGTCGTCCGTACCGTTAAGGTCGGTTGGTGTAAGTTGAAAAACTGGGTGACCAGTTCAAGTTGTGTGCTGGTGTCGCTGATATGATTGATGCATTGTCTAAACCGTTCAACTTCCCCGTTGTTTTTGCTATCGGTGTTCGGGTTATAGCAGGCTTTCAAGTACCATCCGATGTGCTTGCGTGCGATGCGAACGCCGGAGCATTCGCCATAAAATTCATATAAATTTTGCAGGTGCTCCGCCAGTACCTCACTTACCTCAAGACAGTCTGGAGGGGAGATAAGTGCATCGTCTGCCAGGTATTGTTTTATCTGATTAAAGATCCAGGGATTGCCCTGTGCGCCCCGACCGATCATCAGGCCATCTGCCTGGGTCAGAGTCAGTACCGATCGGGCTTTTTCGGGACTGGTGATATCTCCGTTGGCTATGACAGGTATAGAGGTGGCAGATTTAACCTCGGCGATGGTTTCGTATTCGGCTTTACCGCGGTATGCATCGGAACGGGTTCTACCGTGAACGACCAGAGCCTGGATGCCATTCTGCTCTGCTATCTTCGCGATATTCACGGCATTTCTGCTGTTCTGATCCCAGCCGGTACGTATCTTCAATGTCACAGGAATATCGACAGCAGCAACTACGCTGGAGAGTATCTCTGCCACCAGTATCTCATTCTTCAACAGGGCTGAGCCTGCCAGCACATTACATACTTTTTTTGCCGGGCACCCCATATTGATGTCGATGATCTGTGCCCCCAACTCAGCGTTAAAACGTGCGGCTTCAGCCAGCTGGGCGGGATCTGTACCGGCTATCTGCACACTCCGGATACCACGTTCGCCCTCGTGATTCAGACGTAATCGGGTTTTACGGCTATTCCACAGGTGTTTTTGTGCCGTTACCATCTCGGACACGCATAGATCGGCCCCGAGCCGGTAGCACAGGTTTCTGAATGGCCGGTCGGTTACACCCGCCATCGGAGCAAGTATTACTGGGGTGTTAAATTTATAAGGACCAATATTCATCAGGTGCTATTTTGACAGAATCCAGAAGATTATAAAACCGGTAAATGATAAAACAGAGCATGACCTGCGCATCATCTGTATCAGTTAAAGTGCTGATGGCACAGACATCACCCGTCTGACTCTAAACCTTTTTCAACAGTAACTTCGTTCTATAACTGAGTTACAGAAAATTGAATTCGTAGGTCATTGCCTGCTTGCCAGGGTCCAGGATTTCCAGAGTGATGTTTTTATCACTGCCCGCTGCGAATAAGGTGTGTTGATCTTCCGGTGTAAGGTATTCTTCAGGCAAAAATCGTCTCGCCACGACCGTGCTGCCACGTATATCTGAAAAGTCGATCTGCATGACGGGGTAAGGTTGCGTGAAGCTCGCATTATTCTTCATCGTAACATTGACCATCAAGGCTCCTTTTTCATCTGGATGAGAATAAACATTGCGTGCGACAAGTTCTATCTTCTCGGGTTCTCGTATAGAAAAACGGCTGCATTCGATGTGCTGACAGAGTTTTTCGAATGTGGGCTGTAGTTCGGAAACAGACCGGAACTGATCTCGGTTGAACCAGATGTATTCCAGTGCCAGGGTAAGAGTCAGTATCAGGATGCCGATGCTCCATAAAACGGTAGATAAAATGGAATGAGGTGTAGGAGAATAAGTATCGCGGTATTCATCAGGTACGATATGCTGTAGCGATTCATCGTCTTCTTCATCGAAGAAATCAAAAGTGTCGGTCTCACTTTCCTGTTTATCTGTTATTACTTCATCGGGGGCTACTTCGACGATTATATCGCTGTCTCTATCATCCTCATGGTCATCAGGCGGAGAAATATCAGGTAGAGATGATGGATATTCGTGCTGACTGGCAACATCTATGGCATTAAAAACTTCCGAGCAAACACCACAGCGGACGAAACCATCGGCGGCGTGTACCTGTGTTTCGGTTACTCTAAATTTGGTTTCACAGTGAGGACATTGTGTCTGCATGGTTTTCTTCTGTTGTTCTACACTTCACCTGAGAGATTAAACCCTTTGTTACCCTGTAGTCCACCACTATGAACAGCGATGATGCGACTACCTGGTCTGAATGTATGGTGTTTTATCAACTGAAACAGGCCGTAGAACATCTTGGCAGTGTATACGGCATCCAGCGAGAAGCCATACTGTGATTTAAAGTCGGACATGAATCGGGTAAGGTCGTCATTTATTTTTGCGTAACCACCAAAATGAAAACGATCTTCGATATGCCAGTGGATATTTTTTTGTCTGCCGGTTTCATCGTGACCTGCCTGCTGGAGAAATTGCTTAACATCTCTGCCAAGAAAAGCCCCTCCTTTGAGTGCTGAAAAACCGATGGCAGTCTGATGATTTTCATGCTGCTGTTCTCTCATGGCAGCGACCAGTCCCGCCAGTGTAGCGCCAGTGCCACTAGCGCAGCAGATGATATCGAAAGGTTTGATGATCTCGTCTACTATCTCTTTGCAGCCTTCCAGAGCCAGTTGATTGCTGCCACCTTCGGGCAGGATATAACTCTCCCCAAACCGTTGCTTCAGTGATTCAAGATAACCGGGATCATTTTTCCCCCGGTATTGTTTTCGGTCTATGTAATGTAACTGCATGCCACATTGTTCGGCGAAAGTCAGGGTGGCATTGAGGGGTGTGTGTTTTTCACCCCGGATGATGCCGATGCTCCTGAAGCCAAAATGGTGGCCTGCAGCCGCAGTGGCGTAGATGTGGTTCGACCAGGCACCGCCGAAGGTTAGCAGTGTGTCCAACTGCTGCTTCCTGGCCTGGATCAGATTATATTTTAATTTTCGCCATTTGTTGCCACCGAAGTGTGGATGGATGAGGTCGTCGCGTTTGACGTAAAGTTTTATGCTGGCCTCGTCGAGAAAAGGGCTGCGTAAACGTTGCAGTGGGCTGACGGTAAGCTCTGCCGAAGCCTCTATCGAAGGAGTATTATTGGTCGTGCCAGCGGTATTCAATTTTTCAGGATTTGATCATTTACAGACTGCTACAGGAACGCTGTCAGTGGAACATATCAGGAGTGTGAAATAAAGGCTTTAGACCATATCCGTTCAGGTTCGAACGGGCTGTTACAGTAACGGATTAAAAGTCTGTTGCCACCTGGATGACAATGTGAAACGCTGTATAGCTACTGTGTAGACCGTGACTGCCTGTTCGTAGATTATCGAGCTACGACGTGAAGTACGGTAGAGTACTCGAAATAGACGACACGATCAGCATAGGTCCAGCGTGTGATCGGCGGCTTGCCGACACTGTCGGATATAGTGATAGGTTGCCCGAATGCATTCTGCACCTTGTCCATGCTCATGCCGCGTCGTGGGGAATCGAGGAGTCGTATTTTTAAGGTTTCACCCGGTTGAATTTCTTTGGCGGGTAGTTGCACGACATCACCGGTCTGATAGGTCTGCTGATTTTGCTGTTGCATCATGATATCGACAGATGAAGGTGTTTCGGCTGGTACCTCTGCTTCCATGGATCGTGCCTCTGGACGACTTTCCATGGTCTCCTCATTAACGGTATTACTGACAGATTCAGTGCTGTCCACCATAGACGGGCGATCGGCTATCACGCCAGATGAGAATAACGCCAGCAGTAGTGCAGATAGCAGGGCAGAACCCGTATGGCTCTGATTGTGTGTTTTATCTGAAGACGGTTCCATTTTTGTCAGTAATCTATTCATGAGTGTGTCATCGTGTATTTGATTATTTCTATAATACCCTCAAGTGTAGCACCAGATTTGGTAAGTACTTAATTATTCAAAAAATTTATAGAAGCTCCGATTACCACACAATGGTGTCTGATCCGGTCAAAATCAGACGTTTACACAGGCAGGGGCTGTTCCCAGGCGCTGAGCAGGATTGTCTTGGTGGTAATCTCAAGCGTCATTAAATTTCTTCATCACTAAACAGGCGTTGGTGCCGCCAAAACCAAAATTATTGGACATGGCGAGCTGGATATCAACATTATCCTGTCGTTTGGTCACGATGGGCATATCGGTCGCATTTTCATCCATGGTCTCGATGTTTGCCGATGCCTGGATGAAGTTGTTCTGCATCATCAGCATGGTGTAGATCGCTTCCTGCGCACCGGAAGCGCCCAGTGAGTGACCGGCCAGTGATTTACTGGAGCTTATAGGGGGCATACTGTCACCGAAAGCCTCTTTGATGGCGTAGAGTTCTTTTGAATCACCTACCGGTGTGCTGGTACCGTGAGAGTTGATGTAGTCCAGATTCTCTTCGATGCCCTGTGTTGCCATCTGCATGCAACGGATAGCACCCTCACCGGAAGGGGCGACCATATCCTGGCCATCAGATGTTGCACCATAACCGACGAGTTCAGCATAGATAGGGGCACCTCGTTTGAGTGCATGTTCGAGTTCTTCCACGACCACGGTTGCACCTCCACCGGCGATGACGAAACCATCACGGTTAGCATCATAGGTGCGTGAGGCTTTTTCCGGGGTCTCATTAAACTTGGTGGATAAGGCACCCATCGCATCAAACAACATGCTGAGAGACCAGTGTTCTTCCTCACCGCCGCCGGCAAAGATGATGTCCTGTTTGCCCAGCTGTATCAGCTCGTAAGCATTACCGATGCAGTGGGTGCTGGTTG
>DROB01000263.1 GCA_011321985.1 Gammaproteobacteria bacterium
GCTCCTTGCGATATACCGTCCATCCATGGACATACTCGCACCGCCCTCCCTGGCTCCTTGCGATATACCGTCCATCCATGGACATAAAAAAAGGCCACTGTTTTTGCAGTGGCCTTTTGGAATTCATTATTTTTTTATCTTATTACAATGATGGATAACCAATAGGCCGACGTGCGCGTTTCCAGTGGAGACGTACGATCATGTGATCGGCGGTAAGTGGGCAGGTGTAATTCATCATGCCCCGATACTGGTTTATTTATCTGTGCCTGTCAATTGTTATCTCGGGTATTTTTGACAATATTAAGATGTCTGACTGGTATATCGAATATCGGCTGCTCATGCAGGTACAAGTGCACTCTCATGTGCGATGAATGTAAAAAATTGCGACATGATTCGGATTCTTTAACAGTATTTGCTTATTTTCTTATAATAACTTGTTGTTTTTATGTGTCTTTGGAGTTGGCATTGTATTTGCTTATAAGAATATTCGTTATTGCTAATAAATCAAAATGATAAAGGGGTGTGTATGAAAAAGTTAACGTGTCTGGTCGGACTTGTTGTTCTATTATCGAGCCAGTTAGCTGTGGCTAATACCCTTATTTCTCCTAGCTACTGGGAGCCAGATCTGATCGGCTCAGGTGGCATACTGGATAATGTGTTTGGTCTAGGCAATCTCCAACGTGTTGATGATGAGCTGGATCAGTACTGGAATGTTGTCGCCGGTGAAGTAAATGTGACGGCGGTCGCTAAATATGCAGGTTTTACCCAGGACTTCGGTTTTATCGATACGGATGATAATTTCACATCACTGTTATATGTTCCATATGCTAATGACCAGAGCAATACATTTAGTCTTGCAGAATCAGGTTCGCCATTTCGTTTCGGACTGGACCCCAGTGGTTCTCCTCTATTCAGCTCTGCGCCTGAAGATAATGTTTTCTGTGGCTGGTTTTACTGTTCAGGGCCCTATGACCATATGGTCAGCTGGTTGGTTACCGATGGTGAGTTCGCGGGTGATTATGTGCTGGCCTGGGAAGACCTGAGGAAGCTGGGTGATCATGATTACAATGATCTGGTTGTCCGTGTCTCCGGCGTTTCCGTGGTGCCTGTGCCTGCCGCATTGTGGTTATTCGGTTCGGGCATATTGGGACTGGTCGCTGTCGCAAAGCGTCGGACCTGAGTGACTTATACCGGTATGGAAAGTTAAGATCATACCGTGGCATTTATTTTTTTGTATCCTCCATCGAAATGATAGTACACCCCGGTGCTGTTTGGCATCGGGTTCCCTGGTCTTCCTGTCGCTATTAGTGTTGCTTGTTGGGCTTATCGTCATATAATGTAGAGGCGATGAGCTTTTTTTATGACCGATTAGAAGGAAGAATAAAATGACACTGCTAAAAATAATAATATTCGCACTCGTTCTGGTTATTGCTGTCACATTTTTTTCTCTATATAGAAATAATGCCAATCTTTTTGATGCTCCCGGTCCGGTGGCGCGGCTGCAGGTTTTTTTAACGAGTAATGCGGCAAAGACATCAGATGATCATGAATTTAAGGAGCTGCGAACGCCGCTGTTTGATATGAATGCTGAAGAACTCGACAGGCGGGTATTAGGCGCAGCCGCAGATCTAGGCTGGGAAGTGCTGTCGCATGATGTCGAGAACCAGAGTGCAAATTTTGTGGTGTACTCGCCGGTATTTTTGTTCGAAGATGATGTTTTTGTTCAGGTGCAATATATCGATCAGGACAGGTCATCCCTGTATGTAGAATCACATTCACGTAAGGGGCGTGCAGATTTTGCGGCAAACTCAGATCATATTCAGGCTCTGATCAAAAAACTCAGGTAAGCTGTGACGGGATGTTGGGTCCGTATTGTCCTAAGGGTATAATCAATTAATTCAGGTTTAACCCTGCAGTTTTCTACGTACGAGTTCTACCTGTTTTATCAGCCGCTGTTTGTTTTCATCAGGCACGGTTTTCAGCTGGTCGACACGAGCATTGAATTCGGCTGTTTTCGATAAGGCATTTTCGATGATGGTTTCTGTCTGTGTTTTACTTAAACCACAACTTCTGGCAAAGCGCTCGACTGCCTGTTTCAGGGAGACAGGCGTGTCGGAGCCATCGATTGTTTCTCCGTATTCTCCAAAGGGCATCACACTTAGCATATCGTGTTGCGCATAGGCTCGCATCGGTGCCGGATCGTAAATCTTTGAAAAGGCTCTGCTATTGTTACAGCAGGTGATCGATAGATTCTCCAGGTGCAGATCACCGTTGCCGGTCAGGAATGCCATGATGAGGCGTTCGAACAGATGTTGTTTTGCCTGTCGGATATCATCGACGATATTGACAGGGGTTATATCGAGTGCCTGCGCGATAAGATCATAACGGTAATCGTAATGATTGTTCAGTGGTACGCCGGAAGCAAGGATGGAATACAGGCTCTCACTGCATAATGGTGTATTGTTCTCATCGCGGTCAAAGCGTTCGATGGCGAGTGCTGGCATACCTTTGAACGCGCAGGGCCAGTAACGTGGCACATCATATCCAGCCTCGCGGTGGATTTCCAGCGTTAGCATCTCCAGTTCGATAATGCCGGGATAGCGTGTGCTCTGTTCAAATTTTAAAACCACATCGGTGATACCGGGTGTTTTTTCACGGGTCGGTAAACCGATGCGTCCATCCCAGCCTGATTTCGGGATAGACAGTAGCAGTTTGGGGATGGCACCACCGACACTGGGGGTGGGGCCGACCGTCTGGATGAATACTTCGATGTCTTCTTCGAACCAGGTCATGAACTGTTTAAGGGAGAAACCAAGTTCATCGGTGACTTCCATCAGTTGATGCCTGGGGGGATTGCTGTACCAGTTTTCAGCCTGTGCGTCATCTTCAAAAATATCGAGATGGCCTATACCGCCATGACCGGAAACTTTTAGTATCTCCCAGTCGGCATCGAAATTGGCCATGTCATGTATGTTGAATGAAGTGGCGTGTTTGGTCTGCAGATATTTTAATGCCAGATTTCGCTGAAAATTGTCGGTCTGTCGTGGCGGTATTAATGATTGGACAGGAGGGAACAGATCAAAGGGTGTTTTGCGGTCACGACTGATGGTCCGGTTGCCATAAA
>DROB01000264.1 GCA_011321985.1 Gammaproteobacteria bacterium
GCCTGCCCGGTTTCAGATTATGTTGGACCGCCACCGGTAACAGATTTCACGATCACAAACCAGGCACCGTATGTGCCTGCATGGTTAAATATCGATTACAGGAATAATCTGTGGGCGGGAGAATATGGCTGGCCAGCCAGTGATACAGGTTACAGGAATACCAAACAGGTAAGAGGGCAGGCGATACTGGCTGAAGGAGTCTCGAAAAAGTCAGGAATCGAGATTGGCGAACATGACCTCATCTGTAAAGATTGAAGTATTGCCGGGGTAGTTATAAATATCGACCGAGGAAATTCAGGCAATATTCTGTAACTCAGGATGACTGGACGTGGTTTCTACGGTCCATGAGACAGACGTTAAGGGTGCGATCGATTAAGAGAGGCACTCTTAAATTTGATTCACAGCGATAATGAATTTAGTATTAGCGCATCTACTCAATGGTACTGATACCTAATGGCCCTAAATCTGGCTCGGAATCGATTATGAAACAAAAAATTATCAATATGCTCGAATTGCAGGATCTGATGAACACAAAAGTTAATGCTGAATGGCGATCTGCTGGAAACGAGTGGTACCGTGCGATCTGGATGGAGGCCTCTGAGATGCTGGAGCATTATGGCTGGAAGTGGTGGAAGCATCAGGAGCCGGAGATTATGCAGGTAAAACTGGAAGTGGTCGATATCGTACATTTTGCCCTTAGTATCCGGCTGGAGAAAGATCTGTCACTGGATGATACCGCTGAACAGATAGCCAGCGATTTTAAAAATTCGATGCAGGCAGAAGATATCAGGAAATCGATCGAATGCCTTGCGTTATTGACATTGACTGATCAGGGTGCGCATTTTACTTTTATCGCTGGGATCATGAAACATCTCGATATGCCGTTCGATGAGTTGTATGAGATCTACATCGGTAAGAATGTATTGAACATGTTCCGTCAGGATAACGGTTATAAAGAAGGGACCTATAACAAGATCTGGAATGGCCGTGAAGATAATGAATACCTGGCCGATATCATGAAACAATTGAACGCCGACAGCCAGACCTTCCAGAATGATGTTTATGCGGCACTGTCACAGAACTATGCAGCGTAAGGTTCCCTGGCTATAAATACTGCACGTTGGACTATGTGTTATGCATTTTAGTTTTATCTTAAGCACAACATCCGTGTCCATCAGAGAATACCCCGGAGAATTCTATTTCCCCCGATAGTCGTTTTATATAGTATTCAGGATTTTCTTTAAAAACCGACATACAATACGGGCATTTACAGAAATATATTGTTTTACCATCATGGCTAAGTGCCACGGTCTGGTTTATTGGTTTTTCTGCTAAACAACTTGGGCATACAACGAGATCTTCAGTTTCCATTAGAGTTGTTTCAGGAGCTTCATCGAACAGGACGGCGCATCCATCACAGCAGAATGAATATTCTTTGTTTCTGTATCTGCGTGATACTACGTTATTTTTAGCAACACCTAGCCTTACAAGTGAACAACCACATGTAGGACAGATTAAAGTTTCCATTTTTTGATCCTGTATTTAGTGTATTTGGACGTAATAGCACAATCAATAGGTCCCGTATCTCGTCATACATATTTAGCCTGCTTTTTGGGGTACAAAGAATCTACCGTGCCGACAATTTTAGCATCAGGTTTATATGCGATGGTGGGATCTTTTGCCGGATAATCCATGCTGTATAAAAAATGCCTCATGCAGTTAATGCGAGCCCGTTTTTTATCATCAGATTTGACTACGACCCAGGGTGCATCAGCGGTATCAGTATGAAAGAACATGCTGCGCCTGGCCTCGGTGTAATCTTCCCATTTATCCAGTGATTCCAGGTCGATCGGGCTGAGTTTCCAGTGTTTGAGTGGGTCGTGTGAGCGTGAATGGAAGCGGCGTAACTGCTCATGACGGCTGACCGAGAACCAGTATTTACGCATGATCATGCCGGAATGTACCAGCATGCGCTCCAGCTCGGGTGCGGTGCGTAGAAATTCCAGATGTTCTTCTGGTGTGCAGAAATGCATCACCCGTTCGACACCGGCGCGATTGTACCAGGAGCGGTCAAATAACACGATCTCACCATTGGTCGGCATCTGTTCGATATAACGTTGAAAGTACCATTGTCCCAGTTCTTTATTGGTGGGCTTTTCCAGTGCAACAACGTGGGCAGAGCGGGGGTTTAAGTGCTCCATAAAGCGTTTGATAGTGCCACCTTTACCGGCTGCATCACGACCTTCGAAGAAACCGGCGATACGTTTTTCTTTCTCTTTTACCCACACCTGCACTTTGAGCAGTTCGGCCTGTAACAGCTGTTTTTCATGCTCGTATTCTTTTTTCCCTATCTTTTCCGGGTAAGGGTACTCACCCAGCTGATAACTGACTTCTAGCAGGTCATCCGCAGAGATGATATCGGGTGATGCCAGCACTTTCTCTGGATCTGACATGTCGGCAAGAATTTCCTTCAGGTCTTTTTTGGTACGCTTTTCGGCAGGTTTGGTTTTTGTGGTTTTAGTATCCATAGAACGACCGCTGAGTATCTGGGAAAAGATTACAGTGTAACAAAGGATAGGGGATAGTTTACTTGACAAATGTCATATAAATTTACCGAACATCAGGCTATCTGGTGGGGTAAGCGGTGTAAAAATGGCAGTTTAAGCTTGAATAGTTGAAGGATTGTGGTCATTATCTGTCAGATTGATACCGAAGGAGACGCTTCATGAACGAAACTGATATTTTTGATCTGATCTTTAATTTCTGGGTAGGTTTTGCGGTACTGACCATCGTGCTGGTGAAATCTTCGATAAAATTTGTGCCGCAGAACAGGGCCTATGTCGTCGAGCGTTTTGGTAAATACAATAAGACCATGGAAGCCGGCCTGAACTTTCTGATGCCGTTTATCGACAAGGTGGCTTACGATCGTTCGCTGAAGGAACAGGCTGTCGATGTACCGAGTCAGGGTGCCATCACCCGCGATAACATCACTCTCGTGGTCGACGGGGTCCTGTATCTAAAAGTGCTGGATCCTTTTAAAGCCTCTTACGGGGTTGATAATTATGTCTATGCCGTGATGCAGCTGGCACAGACGACCATGCGTAGCGAGATAGGCAAGATGGAACTGGATAAAACATTCGAGGAGCGCGAATCCCTGAATGTGAATATCGTCGCTCAGATCAATGATGCGGCGGTTCCCTGGGGTGTTCAGGTGCTGCGATACGAGATCAAGGATATTGAACCACCGCGTACTGTATTGGAGGCGATGGAGCGGCAGATGAAAGCCGAACGTGAAAAACGGGCGGTGATCCTCGAGTCTGAAGGTGAGCGCCAGTCCGCCATCAATGTGGCAGAAGGGCAGAAACGTTCGATCGTACTGGCTGCTGAAGCGGATAAGGCGGAGCAGATCCTGCGCGCTGAAGGTGAAGCACAGGCGATTATTGCGGTGGCGGATGCCAGGGCCAAAGCCCTGGAAGTCGTCGGTGCCGTTGCTGTCGATGAAAAAGGTCAGAAAGCCATTCAGCTGGACCTGGCAGAGAGTGCCATCAAAGCAAAACAAGCGATAGCCAGAGAGTCGTCTGTGGTTTTATTAAGTGATGATAAGACCAGTGCATCGAATGTGGTCGCAGAGGCCATGACGATCATCAATGCCATCAATAAGAATAAAGATAATAACACCGGGGTAAGCTAGTGATGGAGGAATACATCAATAGCCATATGTCGGGTTTCTGGATAGCTTTAGGGTTTGCCCTGCTGGCGGCTGAAGTCCTGTTATTCGGTTTTACCACGATAATATTTCTATTTGCCGGGTTAGGGGCATTGGCTTCAGGTCTGTTGATGAGTGCGGGCGTGATTCCGGAGACCTGGATTGCAGGTACAGCCTGTTTTGGTATCGCAACGGGTATCTTCAGTGCTGTTTTATGGAAGCCATTGAAATCGATGCAGGATAAACCGGTGCCCCCACGGAAGCCGACCAGTGACATCGTCGGTCTTGCATTTGTCCTGATGGAAGATATCAGTGTTACATCAGCCGGCAGTTACCGTTATTCGGGGATAGACTGGAAGGTCGAGATTGATGACAGCAGTGATACCGACAGTCTGAGCAAGGGTGATCGCGTTAAAGTCGTATCAGTTGATGTCGGTCTATTGCGCGTCGTAAAAAAATAGAACAGCTTCCCGCCGGGAAACAGAAGGTACATAGATTCAGATTTTTTCTTCGTAGGTCGGGTTAGCGAAGCGTAACCCGACGTTTACATTAACTTTTGTCGCGTTACGGCAAAAATCGCCTGACACAACCTGCTCCTGTAATGTCGTTAACAAATCAGTGCTTTTCTCTGCGTCTCGGCAATTGCTCTTGCATTGCCCTACTTACGGGCATCCTGCCCTAATCTGCGTTTCTACGGTAAATCGCTTTTAATCTTTTAACGTCTGCTTTACGTCGGAAGCGGTCTTTTTATTTCGTGCGGTCGCCGTCAGCTCAGGTTTAAACGGATACATGGTGCTTTTTTAGAAGGAAATAAAAAACCCGGCAGAACCGGGTTTCTATATGAAGCATAAGATAATTGTATTATTTAATCTTTGATTCTTTGTACATGACATATTTACGAACGACTGGATCGAATTTTTTCATCTCCAGTTTTTCAGGCATAGTACGTTTGTTCTTGGTCGTGGTATAGAAGTGACCTGTTTTGGCAGATGAGACCATTTTAATTTTTTCGCGCATGATATTCCCCTTAAACCCTAGAGTTAAACTTTCTCGCCACGTGAGCGCATATCAGCTAAAACGGCATCGATGCCTTTTTTATCGATAATGCGCATGCCATTGGCAGTAACGCGCAATTTCACATGACGGTTCTCACTTTCTACCCAGAAACGGTGGGAATGCAAATTAGGCAAGAAACGACGTCTTGTTTTATTATGTGCATGAGATACGTTATTACCAGAAACAGGACGTTTTCCCGTGACCTGACATACTCTAGACATTGTAATTACTCCAAACCAGCTATTATAAAAAATCAAGACCTCGCCAGATAACAACAGGGCCTCTAAATTGTGAGCCGGCAATTCTAACGGAGAAATGTGCAGCTGGCAAGAGTGTGAGAGGGATTAATTTCTGGTGTTTAAGCTATCGTATGCCGCTGATAAGGCGGGTTTTAACCCTGTCTACGACAGTTAAAAACTCAAGAGCTTTAACCACAGAGGCACAGCGGCGCGGAGTTCTAGCCTTGCTTAACAGTGCCTACGGCGCAGTTAACAATAAAAGTTGTTTTCTCCGGGCCCTATGTGCCTCTGTGGTTAAAGCTTTTGGCTTTATTCTCAAACATCAGGTGATGGTCGATAGTGCTACGCTCAATCGTTATCAGCCATGTATAATACAGCTTCCTTGGTTCGGTTTTAGAGACTTTTGTATGTCGCAGGATATTGTTTTTATTGAAGATTTACGTATTGAAACCATTATCGGTATCTACGACTGGGAGCGGGAGGTTAAGCAGACCATCGCGCTGGATATCGAGATGGCGGCGGATAATACTCATCCAGCTTCCACAGAAAATATCGATGATGCCCTGAATTATAAAGCGGTTGCCAAGCGTTTGATCGCCTTTACCGAAGAAAGCCAGTTTCAACTGGTGGAAACACTGGCAGAGCGTTTGTCGGAGATTATACTGGACGAGTTCAGCGTGCCCTGGTGTCGCCTGAAACTCAGTAAACTGGGCGCTGTAACCGGGTCCCATTCTGTCGGCGTTGTTATCGAGCGCGGAAACCGGGACTGACGGTTACGGGAATAAGACGCGCGTATGGCCACCCTATACATCAGTCTTGGTAGTAATATCAACCGTGAGGAAAATACCCGTGCGGGTGTTGCTGCCCTGGAACAGGCATTTGGTAATCTGGTCCTGTCATCTGTATATGAGAGTGAAGCCGTAGGCTTCGATGGTGACGCTTTCTATAACATGGTGATCGCATGTGAGGTTGATCTTCCCGTGCATGAGGCTAATAAGGTATTGCGTGATATCGAAGACGAAAATGGACGTGATCGTAGCGGACCCAAATTTTCATCACGGACACTGGACCTTGATCTGCTGTTGTATGATGATCTGATCATCGATGAGAAAGGCCTTGTCTTGCCGCGGGGTGAAATACTGAAAAATGCCTTCGTATTGTGGCCCCTGGCCGAGATCGCCCCGGATCTGGTGCACCCGGAAACCGGTATCAGCTATGCGACGCTATGGCAGGCTTTTGACAAGAAGAAAGAGAACCTGAAGCCGATTGTGTTCGCGTTTTAACGTGGGGCTCAGTTTACCTGTACCGCTGTTTATCTGTGGCCAATAACCTATGCCAGGCGCAGCATCGCGGTTTGGGTCACCTGTAGGAGCGGAATTTATTCCGCGAACAGAGGTTAAATTAAACACATGGATAGCATGTTTTTAACCAGGTAAAAATTATCTGCTTCTGGCTGACAGCAGCTTTTGTAGATCGGACACTGCCCGATAGCTGTCTTTTGCTTGAAGGAGCAGGTCAGGCTTACAGCTCAACCAGGTTTACGTTAATATGTCTTATGAGCCTTGAATCCATCCCCTGCGACATCTTTGTCGATATCTCTGGTACTGATTGCGCGGTGCCATTTTCAAAATTAAATGAGGCCCTCGAAATCCTTCGGTCCGGGCAGACGTTGTTAGCAGTGTCCCGGAAGCAGGCGTTGCAGAATGATATTCCGGCTTTCTGCCGGCAGCGCGATTTGCAGTTGCTCGATCAGGGGGTGATGGATGAAATGTTTTACTTTTTAATCCGTCTGCA
>DROB01000265.1 GCA_011321985.1 Gammaproteobacteria bacterium
GAAATGGCCATACTGTGACTAATGGTGGTCGCGTATTATGTGCAGTAGCATTAGGTAACACGGTTACCGAGGCACAGCACCTCGCTTATCAGCTAGTTCACAAACTAAGCTGGAAAAATATTTACTATCGAACAGACATCGGACACCGCGCCATAGCCAGGGAAATCAAATAACCCTTCACAATCAGATATCAACATTATTCCTGACATCGGCTCAGGCAAAAAAATACCCGCTAAAGCGGGTATTTTTTATCATCCTTCATTCGCTGCTTCGCCTAACCTTTCATCGAATCAAAAAACTCATCATTGGTTTTTGTTTCCTGCAACTTGCCCATGAGGAACTCGATCGCACCGATCTCGTCCATCGGCTGTAAAAGACGACGCAATATCCACATCTTCTGCAACTCATCAGGCTTGGTCAGCAATTCTTCGCGACGGGTACCTGAACGGTTGATATTGATAGCCGGGAAGATGCGTTTTTCGGTGATACGACGATCGAGGTGGATCTCCATATTACCGGTACCCTTAAATTCTTCGTAGATCACTTCATCCATCTTGGAACCGGTATCGACCAACGCGGTAGCAAGGATGGTGATACTGCCACCTTCTTCGATATTTCGAGCAGCACCAAAGAAACGTTTAGGACGGTGCAGTGCGTGAGCGTCAACACCACCGGTCAATACTTTTCCTGACGACGGGATCACCGTGTTATAGGCACGAGCCAGGCGTGTGATCGAATCGAGCAGGATAACGACATCGCGCTTATGCTCTGCCAGACGTTTAGCTTTTTCGATGACCATCTCTGCTACCTGTACGTGACGACTGGCAGGCTCATCAAAAGTTGATGACACCACCTCGCCACGTACGCTGCGTTCCATCTCAGTCACCTCTTCCGGGCGCTCATCGATCAGCAACACGATGAGATCACAATCAGGATTATTTGCAGCTACCGATTGCGCGATATGGTTCAGCATCATGGTTTTACCGGCTTTCGGTGGTGACACGATCAGACCGCGCTGTCCTTTCCCTATCGGTGACATCAGATCGATGATACGCGCAGTGATATCTTCCGTACTGCCATTGCCTCGCTCCATGATGAGCCGCTCATTCGGATGTAGCGGTGTCAAGTTCTCAAAAGCGATCTTATTACGCGTGTTCTCAGGTGAATCAAAATTGATCTTATCCACTTTGAGCATCGCAAAATAACGCTCACTATCTTTAGGGGGACGAATCTTCCCCTCGATGGTATCACCCGTACGCATGCTGAAACGTCGGATCTGACTAGGTGATACATAGATATCATCAGGGCCTGCCAGATACGAACCTTCTGCCGAACGTAAAAAACCAAAACCATCCTGCAATATCTCAAGCACACCACCACCAAAGATATCTTCACCCCCTTTAGCATGCGCCTTGAGAATAGCGAAGATGATATCCTGCTTTTTCAACCGGGAAACATTATCCAGTTTCATGGTTGCGGCAAGCTCGAGTAATTCAGGTACAGGTTTTAGTTTCAATTCGGAAAGATTCATAATGGAAGGGCCGCTGGATTTGCGTTCAGGATTTAATAGTGTTGCCTGCCAGGATATTCAAGAGCTTGCAGACAGAGCTCTGTTATTATTTATTCGTGTTTTTTCAGAAGCTACCGGTACAGGCTCTCATAGATAAGCCGGTAACCGATAGCCTCGGATTTAGCGTCAGTTACTTTATAAACTGCTATCGATAAAAGCAGTCAACTGTGATTTGGATAAAGCACCTACTTTGGTCGCTTCGACATCGCCATCTTTGAATATCATCAATGTAGGTATACCGCGGATACCAAACTTAGGTGGTGTCGCTGAGTTCTCATCAATATTCAGCTTGGCAATTTTCAACTTACCAGCATAGTCGCTAACAACTTCTTCGAGGATCGGGGCAATCATCTTGCAGGGACCACACCACTCAGCCCAGTAATCGACCAATACAGGAATTTCGGACTGCAATACTTCCTGCTCAAATGTATCATCTGTTACGTAAACAATATCGCTGCTCAACGTGAAACCTCATTTAAATTTTGTGTGTTAGTAAATTATCGCGCTTTACTATCAAAGCTAGCGACCAAAAGAATTTGTTTTTGAATAATCGTATTAATGTTCGAAATATTCTGAAATCAAGATAATGATGAGCCATATGATAGTCTATTTTCGAACTTTGTACACCCCTTTTTTAAATTTGTATACCGCTGCACGCAGTTAAACACAGGATCAGGGGACGTTTATTGTAAATTAATGTAAGCTACGCCTCCATGGATCATCATCTCACTGAAACACGCTTTAGAGACTTCGACATCGACCCGCGCTTGATCGAGGGTCTGGATGAAGCCGGTTTTGAATTTTGCACCCCCATACAGGAGCAAAGTATACCAATAGCTCTTACTGGTAAAGATGTTGCGGGTGAAGCACAGACAGGCACGGGTAAAACTGCCGCCTTCATGGTTGCCTGCCTGAACCACCTGCTCACCCGACCCAGCCATGAGAACCGCCAGAAAACACAGGTTCGTGCGATGATCCTGGCACCGACACGCGAACTTGCCATCCAGATACATAAAGACGCACTGGTTATCGGCAAACACACCGGCATCACCCTGGGTCTGGCTTATGGTGGAACAGATTACGAGAAACAACGTAATATCCTGGAAAACGGTGTCGACATCCTTATCGGCACACCGGGACGGACCATCGACTTTTTCAAACAAAAAGTCTTCCGACTGAATGCCTGCGATGTCGTCGTACTGGACGAGGCTGATCGCATGTTTGATCTGGGTTTTATCGATGACATGCGCTATCTGTTACGTCGCTGCCCGGAACCGGACAAACGTTTGAGCCTGTTATTCTCTGCAACCCTGTCTCACCGTATAGGTGAACTTGCTTAC
>DROB01000266.1 GCA_011321985.1 Gammaproteobacteria bacterium
AAAAATATAAACGATACCCTGGGTCACGGTGCCGGTGATGAGTTTCTGAAATATATGGCCGGTCGGCTGAAAGGCTGTGTGCGTGATTTTGATACTGTGGCGCGTCTTGGTGGGGATGAATTTCTTATCATGCTGCTCGAGGTAGATGATGGCAAGGGCAGGCAGGGGAGCTCTTTTGAGGAAAACATCAAACGTAAGACGGGGGAGATATTGCAACGTGTTTCAGAACCGTGCGTGATCCAGGATATGGAGTTTTCAGTTACCGCTAGTGTAGGCATTGCGATATTTCCACAGGATGGTGATGATCCGCACATGTTGTTGCGAAATGCGGATACGGCGATGTACAGGGGGAAGCGCAAAGGCCGTAATACTTATGAAGTGTTCACCCCCGAGATGGGCGACGTGGTGATGAAACGGGTCGAGATCGACAGTAAGTTACGACGTGCATTAGAGAATGGTGATTTCTTCCTGCAATATCAGCCACTGATGGATGCACGGTCACAGACGATCGTCGGTGCCGAGGCACTGATACGTTGGGAGGACGAGGAACTCGGCCTGGTCTCACCTGAAGAGTTTGTGCCGCTGGCGGAAGAAAGCGGTCTCATCGTCGAGATCGGTGACTGGGTCCTGGATGCCGCGCTTGGTGACGTTAAGCGGTGGCGTGAAAATTCAGAGCGTAATAATTTTTATATCGCAATCAATCTGTCCAGTCGGCAATTCAGAGGCAGAGATATCGTGAAAAATATTGCAGACATCCTGAAACGCCATGAGTTACCGGGTTCCTGCCTGGAACTGGAGATAACCGAACGCTTATTGATGAAAGATGTACCTCATGTGGTGGGCATACTCAACCAGTTCAAGGAGATGGGTATCCGTCTGTCGATCGATGATTTTGGTACCGGCTATTCCTCGTTGAGTTATCTGAAGCGTTTCCCGTTTGATATATTGAAGATAGACAAAGCCTTTATCAGTGATATCACGGAAGACCCGGATGATAGAGCCTTATGTGATGCCATCATCGCCATGGCGCACAGCCTGGGGTTAAGCATCATCGGTGAAGGTGTGGAGAATAAAGAGCAGTTCGATTTTCTTGATCAGCGAGGTGTCGAGATCATTCAGGGTTATTATGTCAGTGCGCCCATGGTGCACGAAGACTTTCTGAAGTTCATCGCTATTTCTGACTGGTTGGAGACCACCGTTTAGCCGGCGATGATAGAACTTTATCTATGGATAATAAATAGTTGCCTGCTTCCGTATCGACGTGCTGTTAGCATCAGGCCGGCAAGCAGTAACAGGGTGACATGAGATAATGCGCTGGAGCCACCGCCAGATGAATTGTTGAGTACGACATCGTTACCGGTGGAGGACAGATTGATCGCCAGCTTTTGGCTGGCAGAGACGGTAATAATCTCATCACCGCTAGTGACAGCCGATTGTAAAGTAACTTCAGTAATGGGATTAGGCGTAACAAAAGAGCGGTCTGACAGATCCGATGCGTAGGGTCCGATACTTGAACCCCCATTAAACAGCGGATTGATCGCGTTGGCGTGCAAAGTATAAGTGCCGGGTGTGATGTTTAACTTATATGCCCCGTTGCCCTGTGCCAGATAATCAGAAGTACCACTGACGACCTCGCCTGTCACGGTATTTTCCGCCCACAGGTTGGCCCCTAAAATGGCCTTGCCGTTGGCATCGACGAAAAAGCCTTCTATGCTGCCAAAATTACTATCAAAATTTGCCGCTGGATAGAGGGCAGAGACTGCGCTGATATCGTCCGCGTGCAGGGTCTCCTGGCCACGACAGACAAAAGGATACATGACCGGATATTTGTCCAGGCTTGCAGTGCTACAGATAAACGGTGTGCCGAAATCAGTTTCCCTGTTATCGATATTGACCTGTGAATGATCGAGGCCGATGAGGTGACCGATCTCATGGGCGATCAGTAATTTAAACTCTGTGGATGTCAGTGGTGGATTTAGTTGCTTTCCGTTGATTACAGCATAACCTTCGAGGAAAACATCTCCCTTCACATTAAAAATAGAAGCAGCAAAACCGACTGTTGAATCACTCTGTTTGGCACCAAAAAAAGCATCGATAATGGCTCCGTTGTTATCGTAAGCGATGGGATTAAGGCCGTCATCGCCATTTAACAGCGTACCGCTGACATCAGGTAGATAGGTATCAAAATTGCCCAGGTTTATATCTTCGATAATCTGCGTGTCATCCAGAGTGAGGTTGACCGTAGCCGTGCTGGTATTATTCCATAGGTCGAATGCCTGTCGCATCAGGTCATCTGCCTGGTTATTGCTAAGGGCACCAAGAGCGCCACTTTCAGCATGAATGGTGATATTAGGATTTTGGTAACGCACCGGGGTATTGCCTTTGGCACCCTCCAGGACCAGAGGGCCTCCAGCGAATGACAGGTTGCTGGATATGAGCAAAAAAAACAGGCCGGTGAACGTGAGTGTATTATTCATAAGAGTCTATTGGGCGATTTTATTGGGCATTGTATGCGCGAACGGTGTTCATGAAGTCAGCAAGGCGTGACTGCGTCGGGTTGCCAGCTTTAACCGCCAGTGGAACCTGCAGGGTACTACGGGTTCTGGATGCAGCAGGTGCCGGTCTTAACAGGTTGCGTCCGTTCGTCACGGTCTGTTCACCGTCGATATCGAGTACCGAAAAACTGCCCTGATGCAAACCCAGCGGGCTGCAAAAGCCGAGGCTGGAGACATCGGGTAAAAAGACCACATAGTCACGTCCTACCGTGAAGGAGGGTACGCCCTGGATACGCAGTGCGAGGTTACTGCTCTGCAGCTGGCCGCCGATCTGCTTGATGGTATGCGTCGTGCCGGTATCACCCTTGATGGTATCGATAATTTTAAATTTTGTAAACGTGGCGATCTGCCCGCTCTGAGTGTCGCGTTTTACCTCATTACTCAGCACTTTTGCATGAAAGATCAGGTTGGCACGTACAGAAAGCTGTTCGAGACTGAGCGGTAATACGCTGGTCGCTGTTGCATTGCCCAGTGCAAGAAAATTCAGGAATAGAGCAAAGACAAAAAAAGGTGTTTTCATAGAATGGCTCATAATTTTAAAAATACGTCGGGTCAATGGTTACCATTGAACGGAATACTTGTTCAGAGGTACCCTGGCTTATCGGCCGCGTCTCAACTAGCACCACTTCAGGTTTTATAGCAGTTTTTGAGAGAATTGTACGAATCTTTGGACCGATGGTCGCCCGGGTTGTTCAGTCATGTGTGGAAGGAATCATTCGGAGCAAACATCAGAAGCAAGCTGTCCGCTATCGAGCAGTTCTTCGGTGAAGCCAAATTTATGCGTATCGGTCAGACGCTGGGTATAGATAATGCCGTCAAGGTGGTCGCATTCATGTTGCACAACACGTGCATGAAAGCCTTCGGCCACGGTATCGATAGCTGTGCCCGTGGCATCAAACCCGGTGTAACGGATACGGCAATAACGAGAGACCATGCCCCTCATGCCAGGAACACTCAAGCAGCCTTCCCAGCCGTCTTCTTTTTCATCGGACAGCGGTGTAATTTTCGGGTTGATCAATACGGTTTTAGGTACCGGATTATTATCCGGATAGCGCGGGTTACTGTCGAAGCCGAAGATGACCACACGCAGACCGATACCGATCTGCGGCGCAGCGAGACCTGCTCCATCTTCTGCAGCCATAGTATCGAACATATCGCCGATCAGGGTCGTGAGTCCGGTCTGGTTAAAATCGGTTATTTCTGTGGCGGTCTGCAATAACCGAGGGTCGCCAAGTCGTAGTACGGGGTGGATTGCCATGATTTTTCTTGTGGTTATTAGCCGAGCCTAACTATGGTAAAATAATCACCCATTTTAGCCGTTTTGATGAAGTAAAGTCTTCATTTTATTAATAATTATGTCAGCAGTAAGCGCAAACCCCGAACAGTGGTTATTACGTACCCAAAAAGTGATGAATGCACTGGATGACTGGGGATTAAGTGGTGAGCAAATACTCGCCGTGCTGGACCTTCCCAGGACCGAACGCAGCCGTCATCTGGCTAAATACCGTAAAGACACCCCTTTTCCTGATGATGAAAAAGTGGCCTGTCGTGTGGCTTTCTTGCTGGGTATCATCGATGCACTGCGAACGACCTATCCGAGAAATTTACAGATGGGTGCACGCTGGATGGCGGCACCGCATGTCAGATTGAACAATCGTTGCCCGTTGCAGGCGATGCTGGAAGATGGCGAAACCGGCGTGGTGGCGGTGTTATCAGAGCTGGACTGTGCTTATGCCTGGGAACTGAGCGGGTCTAAGATCAGTTAAGTGCAGCTCTGTGGTGAGATGTTTTAAAGTTTTTAAGCAGGGTATCTCACCATCAATTAGATATCTTGATATTGCCAAACGGATTATGGCTCTGAATATTCACCACGATGGTTTCTTCCAGTGGCAATTCATTGGTATCGATATGTGGTTGCAATTGTTCGCATATCTGCAGGATGGTAGTCATACCCTGGCGGTTGGGGTCAGATTCATCCAGTTCGTGGATTTCATTGATCAGTGTTTTTATAAAATCCTGAAAGGCTTCAGACTGCTGTTGCAGGTTGAGTACCCTGAAATCGGGTTTGAAGCCAAGGTGTAGCTCACGACCGCCTGTGTCGTTATCCAGTACACCGATAGTGAGTGGGCCGTTAATTTCCATCGTTTTATAAACTCTCTTTTATCAAGTCGTAGGCTTTGCGAATTTCCTGTGTTTTTTCGGTCGCCAGGGCAATCATCTCATCGGGTAGGCCTTTGGATACCAGTTTATCCGGGTGGTGCTGGCTCATCAGGCGACGGTATGCTTTTTTGATCTCGGCTTCACTGCTGCCTTTGCTCACGCCGATGATCTCGTATGCCTGGGTGAGTGTCAGGCTGTTGCTGACACTGGCCTTTGCACCACCGGCAATACTGAATAGATGATCGATCTGGTCATGAGAAAAGCCCAGTATTTCACCGATGGTATAGAGGATGCGTTTTTCACTGGCATCGACTTTGCCATCGGCCATCGCTGTTGAGATCTGAATCTCGACAAACATCTGGATCAGATTACGTCGGCGATGGCATTCTTTCCTGAACTGGCGTAATACCTCTTCCAGGGGGAAGTCTGCCGACTTGCCCTGGTCGAAAAAACTGATCGCAGCCTTGCGCTGGGCTTCAGATAATTGCATCTGTGCCATAATATTTTTAGCGGCAGATATCTCGTGCGAACTGACGTGGCCATCGGCTTTCGCGATATGCCCCATGACGGAGAAGGTGGTGGTGAAGAAAGCCGCCTGAATGCGTTCCTGGCCCCCCATATCGATACGGTCACCCATCTTGATGCCGCGATCGAAATTACCGCCCAGTGCCGCACCGATCATTGCGCCCAGTGGGCCACCAAAAACAAAACCTAATGTACCGCCTATAAATGTGCCCCACCAGGCCATCGTCATTTCCTCAAGATAATTTGTCGTGCGATTTTAGCATTAAAAAGATTAGAACCGCAGAGACGCAGCGATTTAGTTAGGGCCAGCTGTGATATTCCGAGGCTCCCTGGTTTCTATGTCTGCAAGGCATTAATGTGCAGAGCGAGTTGATCCAGCATCTGTTCGGTGGTCTCGGTTTCCAGTAGCAGCTGTTTCTGTTTATTACTGATCGGTAATAACTCACTGAGGCGGTAGCAGATATCAGCGGTACTATCGAAGTCGACTTTCTCTTTGTAGTGTTGAGCAAAGGGGTGGTTCAATAATTGTTTTAAGGTTTCGGGCAGGGGATTAAACGCAGGAGGGATCGGTGGGTTATTTTCGAGGTTGGATTCGACGAGTGTGGCATCGGCGAACAGCAGGCCATCATCTCGAACCGAGCTGTTAGCCAGTTTCACCCGGTGTCTGGCCTGAATAGTGATGCCCAGCAGGCCATTATCCAGCGATTCCCAGTCGATAACTTCCACATAACAGCCAGTGCAATAGATCTGTGGTGTAACACCCACCTCTTTACCTTCACTTATCAAAACGCTGACAAAGCCGGTCTGTTGTTTCATGCATTCCTTGATCAGGCTTAAATAGCGCTGCTCAAAAATCTGCAGGGGCAGGATGCTGCCGGGAAATAATACGGTGTTCAGAGGAAATAAGGCGTATTTCATGTTGGCATAGCCATGATCGATGGTAATTAAACGAAGCTGCCTTTATATTATGCCTTAGCCGGACCGGTTCTGGTTACCGAATTAATGGCAGGTTTATATTTTTGACAGACTTTAAACACCTATCCGTTCGTGACCTGGCATGGGCGATACGCAGTCCACCGCTTATCGCCGGTGTCTCCCATCACTGTGCCTGGCCTGATTACCACTGGTATCGGCGTATGTATGAAGATGCCCGGTCATGGTTGCTCACGGTGGATGCTGATCCGTCCGAGCTGGATGAACTGCTCGATGCGCAGAAGGACCGTCGTCTGGGGAAATATTTCGAAACGCTGTGGTATTTCTGGTTATCTCACAGTCCTGATTACGAGGTCGTTGAAAAGAATGTGCAGATCATCATCGAGGGTGAAACCCTGGGTGAGATCGATTTTATCCTGTTTGATAAGACGACGAATAAAACTCTCCATTGGGAGGTGGCGGTCAAGTTTTATCTGGGCGTGGATGATACGCGTGTGATGCATAACTGGCACGGCCCCAATCTGCGTGATCGGCTGGATATCAAAGTAGCGCATCTGATGCAGAGGCAAAGCGTTATCGGTGAGGATCAGCGGGTTGCGCACTGGTTAAAGCAGCGCGGCATACATATCGATCAATGTGCGGTCATCCTGAAAGGGCGATTGTATTTCCCGTGGTCATTGGCCCGGTGTGGTGATGTGATCGACACCGTGTTGCCGTCAGAATGTGCCAGGGAACTATCGTATGGTTATTGGCTCAAACAGAGTGAGTTTGACCAGGCGTTTGACGGTAAGCCGCAATTTGAGCCATTAATCAATAAAGGATGGCTGGAAAGAATTCCGACAGAAATGGCCAATAAGTCATACTCCAAAATGGATAGATGTAAGACTGTGTCTAATAAAATAATGCGTTTACCTCTACATGTTCAGGTCTATAACCCTTGTTGTACCAAGGATAGGGTCTTTTTAGTGGATGAAAACTGGCCACTAAAAAATTCATGACAGAATTACAGGTTGACGGTTTCTTTTTTAAATAACTTGGTTATAATAC
>DROB01000267.1 GCA_011321985.1 Gammaproteobacteria bacterium
GAACCCCGAGTGCCTCAGTCGTTTTTACGGGGTGCTTCGTCATCGCCCGTAACCGCTGCATCAGTGTCTGATTGTGCATGCCACCACCACAGACATAGATTTCAGTCTTCCCGTTGCCCGGCGTATCGGTGTACTGATTAATCGCTCGGATGATCGAAGTTGTGGTTAGATCACATAAGGTGCTCTGGACATCGGCGATGTCCATGTCGTTAACGGCGTAAGTGTTAAGCCACTCGAGGTTGAAATATTCGAAGCCGGTGCTCTTCGGTGGCGCGAGTTGAAAGTAATCGTCCATCAGCATATTGGCTAACAGTCTGGCATCGGTTTTACCTGATGCAGCAAGCACACCACTCTCATCGCAGGGTTGTTTTTTATGTCTTTTGATCCACGCGTCCATCAGGGTGTTGCCCGGTCCGCAATCAAAGCCGATGACAGGCTGAGTTGCATCTTCAGGTAGCACTGTTATATTTGCAATGCCGCCGATATTTACAATTACCCGGCTGGTATTTTCATTACTGAATACAGCCTGATGAAAGGCGGGGACCAAAGGTGCACCCTGTCCCCCCGCCCTGATGTCGGCGGTTCTGAAATCGGCGACAACGTCGATGCCGGTCAGAACAGCGAGTGTCTGCGCGTTGCCGATCTGCAGGGAGAAAGGATTTTCGATATCTGGTCGATGCCGGATGGTCTGGCCGTGACTGCCGATGGCGGTAATGTCTTTCGCGGGGCAGGAGGTGTTTGCCAGTAAGGCCGAACAGGCTTCAGAAAATATTTCGGCGGTCTGGTTGTCCAGTACGTGCAGTGAGGAAAGTTCATTGTCAGGGATATCGCGTGCTTTGATCAGGGCGTGCTGAATCGTATCCGGCCAGCGGTGGCTGTGTGTACCGATTAATATGGGTTGTGTGCTGGAGAAATCGACCAGGACAGCATCAATGCCATCCATACTGGTACCGGACATCAGACCGATATACAGTTCAGGTTCGTTTGAAGACATGGCTTCTGTTCAGATTGGATAGTCTGAGCGAGGAAAGAACCGCTTATTCGGCTGCGGTGTCGGCAAGAGCCAGTTGTGATGAGCGAGTGACCAGATCAAGCTGCGCAAACACGGGTGTCGTCGTTAACTCGAAATCGGCCATGTAACGCTTCGGCACGGGTTTTGATTCTGGTAGATGCACGGTTAACGGGTTTCTGTGTGTACCATTAACGCGGAATTCATAATGCAGATGAGGCCCGGTGGCGAGGCCGGAGCTACCGACATAGGCGATGGTCTGCCCCTGTTTTACTTTTGAGCCTTTCCTCAACTTGCGATTATAGCTTTTCAGATGTGCGTACAGTGTCGAGTATTTGCTGCCATGCTGAAGGATGATGACGTTACCGTAACCGCCTTTCTTGCCCTTGAAAATAACTTTTCCATCGCCCGCTGCATGGATTGGTGTGCCACGTTTCGCAGCGTAATCAACACCTTTGTGGGAGCGGAATTTATGCAGGATAGGGTGGTAACGATTGACCGTAAAGCGTGAACTGATACGGGAAAAATTGACCGGTGTGCGCAGGAATGCTTTTTTCATACTCTTGCCATCGGGGGTAAAGTATTCGCTACGGTTCGTCTGTGGATTGGTGTAACGCACAGCGCGGTAGGTCTTGCCATTGTTGGTGAACTCGGCGGCGAGTATATTGCCATCAGAGATCTTTTCACCGTTACGGAACAGTTCTTCGTACAGGACAGTGAAGTTATCGCCCTTGCGTATATCCAGAGCAAAATCGATATCCCAGCCAAATATACCGGCTAACTCCATGATGAGATTCTGTGAGATACCGGCTTTCTGAGCCGCCAGAAACAATGACGACTCGATGACACCGTGGGCATGAGCCTCCCGTGTCTCGATGATATGATTGTAGGTTTTAGCGACAAGTACGCCACTCTTGCGTTCGACCATCAGATACGATTTATGGTCGATATCGTAACGTAGTGCCTGCAGGTTTCCCTGGGCATCAGACAGGATGCGGATGATGTCTTTCGGATAGATCTTGCGCAGGGTTTTAACCGCTTTTCCCGATTTCATCAATTCGTCAAGTTGTTGTGGTTCAAGTTTTGCTCGTTTAAAAAGTCGAGCCAGGTTATCACCTGATTTCACTTTGAATTCACGCCATTCTTTTGGAGACAGGTGGTTGGCATCGTCGATGATTTTTTGCTGCGCCTGTAGCTCGGGCAGACCCAGTGCAAAACTTTCACGCGCCCGCTCATCAGCAAGCTTCTCGGCGGGTGTTGTTATCTGTTTGAATCCGGTGGATGATTCTCCACGATCTGCTATCGAGATATCGTTAAGGTTTTTACCGGCAATACCCTCCATATCCTGAGGTGTATCAGGCGTGTTGGCGATAACCGCACCAATTCCTGCAAATGCAATGGCCAATAGTGCCCAACGTATCCGGATATATCCACGTTGAGAATTCTGTTGCTGGTTAAAGCGGAAGTCTTTGCTGATCAGTGACATTGATGTAAGTTATTGTTTATAAAGATAGTTATGGCTGTATATTGAATGTAGTCGTAAAACGGTACCGGGTCAATGAATTTGTCGGTAAATTTGCCAGTGATTTTGTCAGAAACTGGATTAATTTGAAGCATTTATTCAATATTTCTAATGAGTAGTTGAGAAACTATTGCCGCGCAGGTATCTTATACACCTTTTTATCTGGAAGCCAGTCATGATGCCTATAGAATCACAATTAGAATTAATCCAGCGAGGAGCCGATGAGATCCTCGTGGAAAAAGAACTGGTAGCCAAATTAAAAGAGGGTCGGCCGCTGAAAATTAAAGCCGGTTTTGACCCCACGGCACCCGACTTGCACCTCGGTCATACCGTGCTGATCAATAAGTTGCGTCAATTTCAGGATCTTGGGCACGAGGTGATGTTCCTGATCGGTGACTTTACCGGCATGATCGGCGACCCCACGGGTAAATCCGCCACACGTCCACCACTGACTCAGGAAGATGTCGAAAAAAATTCAGAAACCTATCAACAGCAGATATTTAAAATTCTGGACAGAGATAAAACGAAAGTGATGTTCAACTCACAATGGATGAGCAAGATGAACAGTGCAGATATGATCAAGCTGGCAGCGAGTTCCACCGTCGCAAGAATGCTGGAGCGTGATGATTTTAGCAAGCGGTACAAAGGCGGGCAGTCTATCGCTATCCACGAATTTTTATACCCGTTGATCCAGGGTTACGATTCGGTCGCCATGCAGGCCGATGTCGAACTGGGCGGCACCGATCAGAAATTTAACCTGTTGATGGGCAGACAACTTCAGGAACAACATGGGCAGAAGCCACAATGTGTATTGACCATGCCGATCCTCGAAGGACTTGATGGTGTGCAGAAGATGTCAAAGTCATTGAACAACTATATCGGTATCGCTGATGAACCCAGAGATATGTTCGGTAAGATCATGTCGATATCTGATGACCTGATGTGGCGCTATTTTGAGTTACTCAGTTTTCGACCGATGAGTGAGATCGAAGGTTTCAGAGAGGAGATGCAGCAGGGTAAAAATCCGCGTGATATCAAGTTTTTACTGGCCGAAGAGATCATCGCCCGTTTCCACAGTGAAGCGGAAGCCACAGCCGCGCGTGAAGGTTTCATCGCGCAGTTCGCTAAAAACAGGATTCCAGACGATATCCCGGAACTTTCATTTGATGCTCCAGAGGAAGGTTACCCCATTGCTAATTTACTTAAAGATGCCGGTCTGTGCGGCAGCACCAGCGATGCCATGCGAATGATCCAGCAGGGTGCAGCGAAAATCGATGGCGAGAAGATAGCGGATAAATCGGTAAGAATCCTGCAAGGAACAGAGGCGGTATTCCAGGTAGGAAAGCGGAAATTTGCCAAACTGAAAATTCACTAGCGGATGAGTAAAAAGATGTCCAACCTTCGACTTTTTATCCTGCTGACACTGATATCTGTAGTTATAGCCTGTTCATCAACAGAAGACACTTCAGGTCTGGATGTTGATCTGGATGACCTGACTGGCCTGTGGGATAGTTCTGAGAAACAGGGAAATAAAACCGACATCATCTATACTCGTGTGACCAGTGAAGGCGAGATTATCGAGTATGATTTCGATGGTGATGCGGTTGATCAGGGTCTGGATTGTTATCAGATTGAATCGGGTTCGATCAAATCACTTACCGCTAACCGTTTTATGGTGAACGCTGATATGCATGCGAAGCAGTTCGAAGTCGAACTGGAATTACGGGATGACGGGCATGCATTAAAAATCTATTTTATGGATGAGAAGGATCCTTCAAAAACCCTTGAATCTCAGATATGGACACGAGAATCCGACACCTCCATACTCGATGATGAACCTTCATGTAAATAATGGAGAAAGTATGTGCCGTCCGATATTTTATAATCTGTTTTTTGTTTTAGTCCTGTTAGCTCCAGCTGTACATGCCAGGTCTTTTGTCGTTGCGTCCGAGGTTCAGATCAATACGGGTGACTGGTTCCCTTTACCTGTAGAGGATATGAAAGCTGCAGCGGTAGACGTGGCTCTGGATGAGCTGACGAAAGGGGGATTGTTTTCTATCGTCCCGGAATCTGACAAGTCTCAGAGCCTATCGAATAAATTGACTCTGACGATTTCTCTGATCGGCCCTGCGGAAACGGCAAAGTTGACGATTAAAGTTAATCTGAAGGACCACGCAACATATATTTCAACGGCATCGATATCGGTGCATGATATGGATTTCCAGGGCATTTATAATGCTTTTGAACATATTGGTCTGGTTGCAGCGCAGCGGCTGAACGATAAAACCGAAGCACTGGTCATCCTGCCTGCCAGTCGGCCCGAGAGTAGCAGGGAACCTGATAATAAAAAATTAAAGGTGATCTATGACAGGGCGCAGAAATTAAAACGCCAGTATCAATACAAAAAATCACGTATCTTGTTCGAACAGGTAGCGGCGGCTAAAGGCGAAGGTAGTGACCAGCTGAATGCACTGGCGAAAGATGAGCTCATATATGGTCTGACAGTATTCGAAGCTAAACAGTCGATGGTCGC
>DROB01000268.1 GCA_011321985.1 Gammaproteobacteria bacterium
AATCAGTTTTCTGCCTCAATCAACAATCTTCAAAATTTCGTATATATCACGAAATACTAAAAAATAGTGGTTAATTTCGGCGATTGTGCGGTAATTGTTCCGCCCTGATGACCATTCACCAGGTATTTAGTCCTTTATTTGTGCCTGTTATTTTGTATTTTCTGGCAATCATTCCTGTACAAATGCAACTGTGGTTAGCAGTTAAAAAATCTAATACTGGCATTTGAGCTATCAAGTCTGTCAAAATGCGCAGCCGCGGTCAACCACAATTAAGTAAAAGTACCTCTAAAATCAAAAACTAAAGCGACAAAGCTCTCTATGCTAGTAAATAACAATGGTGTCAGTCAGGTCACGATCAGCGAAGCACAGGCAGGTCAACGCATCGATAACTTCTTGCTCAAACACCTGAAAGGAGTACCCAAAAGTCACATCTATCGATTATTACGCAGTGGGCAGATACGCATAAACAGTGGCAGAAAAAAACCACATTACAAATTACAGGCGGGCGATAACCTGAGGCTTCCTCCGATACACATGGATGAAGGACAGGATACCCTTGTGCCAGAAAGGGTTATGCAGAGCCTGAAACAAGCCATTATTTTTGAAAACGACGATATTATTGCGATAAACAAACCCTCGGGTATCGCTGTTCATAAAGGCAGTGGTTTGCGTTTTGGCATCATCGAAGCTTTTAGACAGCTGATTCCGGAACAGCCCCTGGAACTGGTGCATCGATTAGATCGTGAGACCAGCGGCTGCCTGCTACTCGCAAAAAACCGGCAGATACTGGCACGATTGCACGAACTGTTACGCCATGAAAAAACCGTGTACATCGAAAAAACCTATATCGCGCTGCTGGACGGCCTGTGGCAGGGTGAAAATCGGACCATCGATATCGGTATGAGTAAGATAAAACGCGGCGGTGAACACATCATGCAGATCGATAAAGACGGTGACCGAGCAATCAGCCATTTTTCACCACTGGAATTATTTGATCATGATACGCACCCCTGCAGTCTGATGAAAATAACCATCGAGACCGGCCGCACCCATCAGATACGCGCCCACGCACAGCACACCGGTCACCCCGTAGCAGGCGACAGCAAGTATGGCGATAAAGCCAGTAACCGACTATTTCGTGAGCTCGGTTTAAAGCGGCTTTTCCTCCATGCGCAACAGTTGTATCTGCCACTGGCTAACCCCATATCTATACAGGCCCCCGTCAGCGATGACCTGAGCACTCTGATAGAAAAACTCCGACATCAACACTAAGCTCCGATACCCTATATGACGATTAAACAATACCCTCTTCTGGTTTTTGACTGGGACGGCACCCTGGTTGACTCGATCGAACGTATCGTCACCAGCTTACAATTTGCCAGCCAGAAGATTTTTGATATAGAGGTCAGTGAAACACAGGCTAAAGATGTGATTGGCCTGGGCCTGGTGGAGGCCATCCAGAAGCTCCACCCTGAACGCAATGCAGGACAAGATGCAACCGAACTGGATCTCGTTGCCGATGCCTACCGCCAGCATTACCTGTACGACAATACCGTACCGGCACCACTCTTTCCTGGCGTTAAACGGTTATTGAATGAGCTGCGAGATAAGGGGTACACGCTGGCGATATCCACCGGAAAAAGTCGTGCCGGCCTCGAACAGTCGATCGATGAACACGATGTCTCTGATTATTTTGCTACCACCCGATGCGCAGGTGAAAATAAATCCAAACCACACCCCGAGATGCTGCACGAGATCATGCATCAATTACATTTTTCAGCTGCTCAGGCATTGATGATCGGTGACAGCGAACATGATATGAAGATGGCCAACAATGCCAATATGCGATGCGTCGGCATCACTCACGGGGTTCACGATGCAAAAACCCTGGCAGAGTACAACCCCCTGGTCTGTTTGAGTGATATCGCAGAATTATCCGCATATTTAAACCATAATAAGCTTTAACTCTTAAAATACACATGAACACTAAAATTTTTTCGCAGGAAAACACTTATGTCTGACAACAACACACCATGGGAAAGAGAAGTTATCACCCAACTGGCCGAAGCCAGTTTGAAGGAACAACGCCGCTCTCGCCGCTGGGGCATTATTTTTAAACTGTTAACCTTTGCCTATATCGGTGTGGTCTTATTCATGATCAGTGAGTCCAGCAGCCTGAGCACCGTCTCTATCGAAGGGAAGCACACAGCTCTCGTTGACCTGACCGGCGTTATCGCCGACAACGAAAGAGCCAATGCCGATGATATCGTCGCCGCCCTGCGAGACGCTTTCAAAAATGAAAACACGGCAGGTGTTGTCCTGCGCATCAATAGCCCGGGTGGTTCCCCGGTACAATCCGGTTACATCTATGATGAGATTCGTCGTTTACGCGAAGAATATCCGGATACTCCCCTGTACGCCGTCATCACCGATATCTGCGCATCCGGTGGTTACTACATCGCATCGGCTGCCGATAAGATCTACGCCGATAAAGCCAGCATCGTCGGTTCGATCGGTGTCCGTATGGATAACTTCGGCTTCGTCGATGCCATGCAAAAAATTGGTGTAGAACGTCGCACCCTGACCGCAGGTGAAAACAAGGCACTGCTCGACCCGTTCCTGCCGGTCAACGAAAAGGCAAAACAGCACATGCAGGTCATGCTAAGTGAGATCCATCAACAATTTATCCATTCTGTTAAAGAAGGTCGCGGGGATCGGCTGGACACCTCCGTCGATGGTCTGTTTTCCGGTCTGATCTGGACCGGGGAAGCCGCTGTCAAAAATGGCCTGATCGATGAGCTGGCCAGCACCAGCTACGTCGCGCGCGAAGTCATCGGCGAAGAGACCATCGTCGATTACACCCTGCAGGACGACATCCTCGAACGTTTCGCTGAGCGCCTGGGAACCACTGTCGCCCAGGTTATCAGCACACGATTTTCAAGCCCTACCCTGAGATAAACAGAACGAGGTGGCTGCTGGTTCAGGACAATACCCGAATCGGACTGAACCAGCAGTCTGCGGGCTGTCCGTTACCGGCCATAAGCGGACATACGGAAAAACATTTTTTTGCCGCGAAGGACGTGCCCGAGCGAAGCGACAAATACCCCTGGGGCGCGAAAAGCGCGAAGAAAAGCTTAAAAGTAAAATCACTGTTGTCCCGTTAACTTTCTCTTTTGCCACCAGAAAGGGCGATAGCGTCGGTTC
>DROB01000269.1 GCA_011321985.1 Gammaproteobacteria bacterium
CTTAACCTGTCACAACCCAAAATTTCGCGCCATCTAGCACATCTACGTGAAGCGGGGGTACTGGTCGCCAGACGTAACGGCACCTGGATGAATTACCGGATTAACCCGGATCTGCAGGGCTGGGCGCTGGAAATATTGCAGAATACACTTGATGGCGTGCGTAAAACCGAGCCTTTTATCTCAGACAAAAAAATACTCGATAACATGGCTGACCGGCCTGGACAGGCATGTTGTGCATGAAAATTATTTATGAACAAACCATACAATATCTTGTTTTTATGTACCGGCAACTCTTGCCGCTCTCAGATCGCTGAAGGCTGGGCCAGAAAATATGGCGGATCATCATTTGATGTACAGTCTGCCGGTATCGAAAGCCACGGCAAAAATCCACGTGCTATCACAGTGATGAAAGAAACCGGTGTGGATATATCTAACCAGGAATCAACCATCGTCAGCGATGCCATGCTGGAGAATGCAGATCTTGTCGTCACCGTCTGTGGTCATGCCGATGAGCACTGCCCGGTATTGCCTGCGGGCACCAATAAAGAACACTGGCCTCTCGAAGACCCGGCCAAGGCCACTGGCTCCGAACAGGAAATAATGAATCAATTTCGAGCCAGCTGTGACGACATAGAACAAAGGGTAAAAGACTTACTTGCACGCCACACAGAAAAAAACGAACCACAGGATTAATCATGTCTGTTCAATGTGAGACTACTGCCAAAAAATCAGCCGGTGCTGCCATGGGATTTTTCGAACGCTATCTGACATTGTGGGTAATACTCTGTATCGTTGCAGGCATCAGTCTGGGGCATCTAATGCCGCCGTTTTTTCAAAGTATCGGACAGCTTGAAATCGCACAGATCAACCTGCCTGTTGCCGTGCTACTCTGGCTGATGATCGTCCCTATGCTACTCAAGATCGATCTGAAAGCGCTTAAAAATGTGGGTGAATACTGGCGAGGCATCAGCGTGACCCTGTTTGTTAACTGGGGGATAAAACCTTTTTCCATGGCATTACTGGGCTGGTTTTTTATCGCTTACCTGTTCCGCGACTGGTTACCCGAAGAGCAGATAGACAGTTATATTGCAGGCTTGATCATCCTGGCGGCGGCACCCTGCACGGCAATGGTTTTTGTGTGGAGCAATCTATCGAGAGGCGAGCCACATTTCACCCTGTCGCAGGTCGCACTGAATGACATCATCATGGTATTCGTCTTTGCACCCATCGTCGCCTTATTGCTTGGCATGTCGTCGATCATAGTGCCATGGAGTACCTTATTGCTTTCTGTCGTACTGTATATCGTGGTGCCTTTAATCATTGCCGGCCTGTGGCGCAGCGTTTTACTCAAAGGTGGCAATGGCCAACGGAAACTGGAACGCACATTGAAGACCTTACACCCCTGGTCACTCAGTGCCTTGCTTGCCACATTGGTATTACTGTTCGGGTTTCAGGGTGAACAGATATTGAGACAACCACTGGTTATCGTATTGCTGGCAGTTCCCATCCTGATCCAGGTATTATTTAATTCAGGCCTGGCTTACCTGCTCAACTATGCAGTGAAGTCACCGCACTGTGTCGCCGGCCCTTCTGCATTGATCGGTGCCAGCAACTTTTTTGAACTGGCAGTCGCCACCGCGATCGCCCTGTTTGGTTTTGAATCCGGTGCGGCTCTGGCAACGGTTGTTGGTGTATTGATCGAAGTGCCGGTGATGTTGTTTGCGGTTCGCGTGGTCAATACTACGGCCAGCTGGTATGAACAGCGTGACGGCATTGCCTCTTATGAAGAATGCTGCCCGGGCCAGCATCACTGACATGTTTGAACAACTCGCAAATATAATCAGCTATCAGTGGTTAAACCTTGATGCCAGCAGCCACATCGGTGCCGCCACCCATTTTTTTGTGATGGACACTGCAAAGATTTTTTTCCTGCTGTTTATCATTATTTACATCATGGGATTATTGCGCGCCATGCTTAGCCCGGAGAAGGTGCGCGAATATGTTCGTGGTAAACCCAGATGGCTGGCACGCACCCTGGCCATTCTGCTTGGTGCTGTCACCCCCTTCTGTTCCTGCTCATCGGTTCCGTTGTTCATCGGTTTTGTCGAAGCCGGTATCCCTCTGGGTGTAACCTTTTCATTTTTGATCGCCAGTCCGATGATCAACGAAGTCGCAGCGGTAATCCTTGTCGGCATACTCGGTTGGCAACTGGCCGTCTTATACATCGGCTCAGGGTTGCTGGTTGCTTATGCCGGCGGAGTTGTTATGGAGCGATTCAAACCTGAACGCTGGGTGGAAGATTATGTCTGGAAAATTCATATGGGCGAGACACAAGCTATCGAGAGTGATAATTCACTGTCCGGTCGCCACCGTTTCGCCATCGGTGAAGTAAAAGAAATCGTTGGTCGTATCTGGAAGTGGGTGTTTGCCGGCGTGGCACTGGGCGCTTTATTTCATGGCTACGTACCAGAAACCTGGGTCGTCGATTACCTCGGTGGTAAAGATAACTGGTTCGCCGTTCCCGGTGCTGTCATTCTTGGTGTGCCACTGTACTCTAATGCTACCGGCGTAATCCCTCTGGCCGAAGCCATGCTGGGAAAAGGTGTCGCCATCGGCACTACGCTGGCACTGATGATGAGTATCGCTGCTCTGTCACTGCCAGAAATGCTGATCCTGCGCAAAGTCATACGTTGGCCAGCACTGGCGATTTACGCCAGCGTACTGGCTGTTGCTTTTACTCTGGTCGGCTGGACCTTTAACACCATCGCCTGATATTTATTTGAGGACACCATCATGTCACAACAACCACCGCTACATTCATCTATCGTTGCCATGATTTCACTGGCATCAGGCATTGCATCGAGACATCCCGACATGGGGCTTTGCCAGCTTGAGCGCTTGCGTAGCGCCGGCATACCCGAACATCAGATCGATACAGTTATCGAGATCGCACGCCATATTCGAGATGAAGCCTCCCAGAAGGTAGATATGGCATTTGATGAAAAAGCACAGATTGACTCCCGTGTTACCGAGGCTGAGGCTGATGACGCTTTAAAAGAGAGTTGTAGCTGCACACCGACACCCGGTGGTCAAAGTTGCTGTTAGAAAACCGGATGATTTTGTTACAGCATTTAATGTTACTCAAACTATAAGACACATTAGTTAATTACCGGAGTATTTTATGAAAAATATAAAAGTCCTTGGCAGTGGCTGTACCAACTGTAAGACCACCCTGAAACTGATTGATACCGCGGCCAAAGAGACAGGCACTGAAATCGAACTGGAAAAAGTGGAAGACATCGGTGACATCATGTCCTACGGTGTCATGAGTACGCCGGGAGTGGTGATCGACGGCAAGCTTGTGCATGCGGGTGGCATTCCCTCAAAACAGGCAATATTGGCATGGTTAAATGGCAAACCAGCAACAAACTGTTGTGGAAGTAGCAAGGCAGGTGATGAAATAGGTTGTTGCGGTGAGTAAGGTGCGCACACGATAAGAGATATAGATAATCTCTGCGTCCGCTTAGGGTCGGAAGCAGTCCCGGTTTAACTATCCAGCACCAGACGAACACGCCTCGCCAGTTCTGACAGACTATAGGGTTTGGTGAGCATATTTTTTGAGAAGCGTGCCTGGCTCCTGTGTATCTCGCTCTTTGACGTATAACCTGAGGCGAGTAAAATTTTAAGATTCGGATTACCCTCTATCGCTGTCTCAGCCAGTTCATAACCATTCATCCCTCCGGGCATGAGAACGTCACTCAATAACAATGCGACATCTGGCTCCTCGGCCAATATCTCCAATGCCTGTTTACTGTTCACCGCCGTCAGCACCCTGTAGCTTAACTCTTCCAGTATCTCCCGGGTCAGCTCGAGTAATGCTGCTTCATCATCGACCACCAGTATAGTCTCACGTCCACGGTGATGCTCATTGATGATATCTATATCAGGTTCTTGCTTCGTCTCCATCTCGCCCTTACACCTCGGCAGATAGAAACAGATAGTGGTACCGACACCCGGTTCTGATTCCACAGCGATACAACCACCGCTACGTTTGACGAATCCAAATACCATAGCCAGGCCCAGGCCCGTTCCCTTACCCTGCTCCTTGGTCGTATAAAAAGGTTCAAAGATACGTGCCTGCTGCGAACTGGACATGCCTTCACCATTATCGGTCACTGCCAGTTGTACGTAATCACCCACTTCCCGTTCTGGACATAAGACACAATCTTTTTCATCCAACGTACGATTACTGGTCTTCAAGATCAACCGCCCACTCCCGGTCATAGCGTCACGCGCATTGATGACCAGATTGATCATCGCATCCTGAAAATCACCGGGATCGATCCGGGTGAGCCAGAGATCACTGGCAAATTCATGTTTTACCTCTATGGCCGGTGTCACCGAATGTACAATCAGACTGTCCATATCATCTAACACCTGATTGATATCCGTAACGACCCGCTGGTCTGCTTTATTTCGAGAGAAACTGAGCAGCTGCCGGGTCAGATCGGCAGCACGCTGGGTCGACTTCTGTATGGTCTCTATCCTTTTGATGGCTTTATCATCTGTCAGCAACTCACTCTTGAGTAAACTGAGATTACCGATGACGATGGCGAGGATATTATTGAAGTCATGTGCGATCCCGCCGGTAAGCTGGCCGATCGCCTCCATCTTCTGTGTATTCAATAGCGCGAGTTCTGAACGGCGACGCTCGGTGATGTCTCGACCGACCCCTAGCACACCGATCAGCTCATTGTTCGGGCCATACATCGGCATCTTTATGACTTCAAGTAGCTCTACGTGCCCATCATCAGCATAGATTACTTCTTCTTCATTAAAACATGGCAGTCCTGCTTCAACAGAGAGTTGATCTTTCTCTCGAAAAAAATCGGCACGTTCTCTGTCAAAGAAATCGTAGTCAGTCTTTCCCAGTATATCTTCCTGTGCGGCACCCAGGAGCCGCTCGAATTTTGGATTACAACCCATGAACACACCATCAGGATCTTTCCACCATACCAGATCGGGTAATGCATGAATCAGTGTCCGCAATTGTGCCTCGCTCTCCGAGAGCTGTTGCGTGCGTTCATCAACCAGTATTTCGAGTCCATCATAAAACCGGCTGATGTATCGGTTAGCTTCTTCGATGGCTTCATTCTCTTCTGAGTGGGATATATCAACCCTGTCCATTACTGCATAACCGAGCAATATAACTTCCAGGGTCGAACCTATCTGTATGGAATACAGCGTGAAGAATGTGTGTGGCAATATTCCTACATACAGTAATCCTGTAACAAAAACACCGAGAACAAAGATGCCCCAGGCGACAAGAAAATATCGGGCAGGTTTGTAACCTGCGATGACGGCATTAATCGCCCCGACCAGAACAACCGGCGGCAACAACAGACCCGAAGCAGAAGCTATTCGTACAGCAAGGGCATAATCACCAAACAGACTCAAAATTATGCTGATTCCGGCGAAGACGATCAATGCATAAAACAGCCCTTTTACACGGGGATGTTTGTTATCCCATATCTGCAGAAAACTACCGGAAAAAACGATCCCCCCTATCACTACCAGCCCTACGAATACTGAAGTTGCCCTGCTGGTAAACCAGGGGAATTCTGGCCATAGATATTGATAACTTAGGCCATTGAGAGATAACTGAAATATGAGGTAGCTGAACAGGTAAAAGGCGTAAGAGAGGAATAGCCTGTCACGGATCTTGATGAACGATGCCAGTGCCGCGATCATCAACAGCAGCATGATCCCATAATAGATACCGAGGATGAGGTTCGATCGATCTACCTGTTCGATGAACGCTGTCGCTGTCCAGAGTGACAGCTCGATCTGTGTCGAACCTTCTGTCTGTATACGCATATAGTAGGTACGGCTTTCTGCTGCATGCACCGGCAGGACGAACAAAAAATTTCGGTGGCTTATATCTCTCTCTGAAAATGCTCGGGCATCGCCGCTCAACTTTTTTTCGAAACCCGCCTGTCCGTCAGGAATAAATAAGGTGATATTATCTATCAGCGGGTAATCGAGCTGTAACAGAACCGTATCTTTCAGTGTCTGATCAAAATAGACCGTGAAACGAACCCAGTATGCAGATTTTGTAAAACCGAAACTATCGCCGATATCTGAAACTGGTCTGAAATCATTTTTTCTTGCCCCGTTTACGACATCATCGATGCTCAGGCTGCGATCTGGGTCAGGCAATATCTGAATATAAGGCTGGAGTTCGAGCTGTTTATCTATTGCGGTGAAGCTGGCGACAGCTGGAGAGTTGCCCGCCGCCAGTAAATGCACTGGTATCAGCAAAAAAAACAAACAGAGATACAACTTTTTTATTATCATTTTTATTAAATGAAAATAATCCTTCCTATTTATCTGAATTATTTTCGATCTTCCGTCGTTTTATTCTTTTTGTCGCATTTTTTAGTATCGATAACTTTTCTGTATCACCGGCATCACCCCAACGGATGATTTCCTCTACTGTTCTTCCGCAGCCGATACAGACATCCTGCTTATCGAGACAACAGTTCCTGACACAGGGGGAAACTACTGCCATCGATTAGTTCTATCTAATGTTGAAATAAATTTTTTCAGAAATCTCATTCCACGCAGACACCTGTTTATAAAACTTGTTATAGGAGTCGTATATCTTTTGCGCAGCTTTATTCTTCGAAGCCAGCTCGCTGACTACATCGTTCGATAATTCTTTGAGCTTACTCAGTACATCATCGGGTAATTTACGCACATCGACTTTATGCTTGTTTATCAAGGTATCCAGTGCGGTATTATTTTTTGCAACATACTCCATGGTCATGTTCTGATTGACTATCTTGCAGGCATTATCCACGATGGACTTCAGGTCTGCGGGCAGAGCTTCGAAGGATTTCTTGTTTATTATCGCTTCCAGCGTCGTACCGGGCTCATGCCATCCGGGATAGTAATAATATTTAGCGGCTTTATGCAGACCGAAAGCCAGGTCATTGTAAGGTCCAACCCACTCTGTAGCATCGATAGCACCACTTTTCAGTGAAGTAAACAGCTCCCCTCCGGGCAGGTTAACCGGAGTTCCTCCCGCGCGTTTTAATACCTCGCCACCCAGACCCGGGATACGCATCTTCAGCCCTTTCAGATCTTTTGTACTGTTTATCTCTTTATTGAACCAGCCTGCCATCTGCACCGTGGTATTACCTGCAGCTGCAGGGATAACACCAAAGGGTTCATAGGTTTCCCGCCATAGCTCCAGACCACCCCCATAATATAACCAGGATGTCATCTCCTGCGCATTCATGCCAAACGGAACGGTCGAAAAAAACTGGGCTTCTTCGATTTTTCCCTTCCAGTAATATGCCGCACCATGCCCCATCTGCGCCGTGCCTCGCGACACTGCATCGAATACTTCAAACGCCGGAACCAGTTCACCGGCACCATACACTTTCACTTTGATACGACCATCGGTCATCTCGGTTATGAGATCAGCCAACTGGTTTGCTCCGGTACCTAATACCGGAAAATTTTTAGGCCAGGTGGTGACCATCTTCCATTTTATTTTAGTATCTGCACTGACGATAGCCGGGGCGACAACGCTACCTGTTGTAACAGCACCTATACTGGCATTTTTTATAAAGTCACGACGTTTCATAGTTACCCCTTATTCATTATTCGTGTTGGTTCATAACTTATGAAAACCCTGATTAATTCAGGGCTTCCTTATATGTTCCCATGCACCGCCTGGCAACAAGAAAATTTCTGTAAGTGCATCGATGTACCGTGGACACATAATATTTTAAATGCCGGGTCTCTGCGGTAAACTATCTTCTAAGCTGGTGACAGATTAGCATAGGCCATCACCAGCCACTTACTGCCTTCATACTCAAAATTTACCTGCACCCTGGCGTGGCTGCCATCACCCTCTAGATTGGTCACCATGCCTTCGCCAAACTTTTTGTGTATCACTCGCTGACCTACATAGACACCATTAACAGTTTCTGTCGATCGATACGATGATGCTTTATACTGAGGTGTAGACACCTTATGATGGGTATTATGTCGGCCCCTTACCTCGCTAACAAGATGCTCGGGGATCTCACTGATAAACCGCGATGGTGACGGGTACATATCCTGACCATATAAACGTCGATGTTCTGCACAACTGACTACCAGCTGCTCGCGCGCACGTGTGATGCCAACATAACAGAGTCGGCGCTCTTCTTCCAGTTTACCCTCTTCCTCCAGTGAGCGCTGGCTGGGAAACAGACCTTCCTCCATACCGACTATGAAGACCAGAGGAAACTCCAGTCCTTTCGCACTGTGCATGGTCATCAGCTGTACACAATCATCCCATTCTGCAGCCTGCCCTTCACCAGCCTCCAGTGCTGCATGCGTCAGGAATGCTGTTAGCTCATCCATCGGAACTTCGAGCTCTGATTGATCATATTCAAAACCGCGGGCAGCGGTGATCAGTTCTTCGATATTCTCTACCCGTGCCTGTGCTTTTTCGGTTTTCTCTTTATCGTAATATTCGATCAAACCTGAGTTATGCACGACATGATCAACCTGCTCGTGCAATTGCATCTCGCTGGTATCTGCCCCCAGGCCTGCGATCAGGTCAAGGAAAGCCTGTAATGCATTAGCTGCACGTGCTGGCAGACCCTTGTCTTCTAGAATCTGCTTTGCAGCCTGCCACATCGGATAATCAAACAGCTTTGCCACTTCGCGTACTTTTTCTATGCTGCGCTCACCGATACCACGCGTCGGTGTGTTGACCACTCGTTCGAAAGAGGCATCATCACTGGGGTTATCCATCAGCCGGAGATAGGCCAGTGCGTTCTTGATCTCGGCCCGTTCGAAGAATCGCATGCCACCATAGACCCGATACGGAATACCTTCACTGACAAAACGTTCTTCGAATATCCGTGATTGTGCGTTAGAACGATAGAGTATCGCTACATCGGCACGAGCATGACCTGCACTGACAAACTGTTTTATCTTATCGAGCACGAAGTGTGCTTCATCACGCTCATCATAGGCGTTGTAGAATATTATCTGTTCACCATCTTCACCACCACTCCATAGCTTTTTACCCATGCGATCTGCGTTATTCTCTATCAGCGCATTTGCTGCGGAGAGGATAGTGGTGGTCGAACGATAATTCTGCTCGAGTTTTATCACCTCGGCAGTCGGGAAGTCTTGCTGGAAACGCTGGATATTTTCGACCCGTGCACCGCGCCAGCCATAGATCGCCTGGTCATCATCACCGACGATAAAAACCTTATTTGATCTACCTGCAAGCAGCTGGATCAGCGCATACTGGATAGTATTGGTATCCTGAAACTCATCGACCAGGATGTGCTGAAAACGTTTTTGATAATGTGACTGTAGTGATTCATTATCACGGATCAATTCCAGTGTGCGCAATAATAGCTCTGCAAAATCGATGACACCGGCACGTTCACAGGCAACTTCGTAAGCCATGTATATCCGAACCAGCTGTTCGTATACAGGATTACGTGTGGTATC
>DROB01000270.1 GCA_011321985.1 Gammaproteobacteria bacterium
AGAGCCGATAACTTCATCGATCTTCCAGCCAAAACCATTGGCTCTTCCATAGCGGGCCAGCATGGTTTCCGGTGCATCATCGACGTTACCATGACAGTTCAGGCAATTTTCATCTCTTATCTGTATCGGACGAGCGATATAGAGTGCCGGGCCGGTCGCGGTGTCGCGTTCACCTACGATTTCCTGCTGATCGAGGTTGTTTCGAAAATAACTGATGATGGTGTTTTCCCACTCGGTAGCACGGTTAGCAGGGTTCGTCGGATTTAACGTTGCTTCCTTATAGGTATATTCGGGATATTTGATCCTGAGATTTTTAATGTTGGTGGTCGCCGCATATGCCGGCACGGTCTGTGGGAGAAAATCACGTTTTATCTGTACCGATAGCAACGGTCGGATCTCCTTGACGGTGTAAGTACGAACAGCCATAGCACTCTCCATCAATATGCCCGCTGTGTTTAAAATTTCTTTGCGAGCATTATCCTGTAGTACCTGATGGGTGATAACACCGGCACCGGTCAGGCCTAAGATGAAAACGACCAGCATCACCAGATTGAATTTTGCACGTAAGCCCATAGCCAGATACTCTTTATATATTAGAAGATTTCGCCAGTCTGCTGGCAATGTTTGAATGCTTCATAAGTCCTGGTAAACCCGCGCAGATCAAAGGTTATCTTATGACTGCTCGTTTTTGGCCAGGTCGGCCAGAAACCCAGGGTCAGTGTCGCCTTTATCCCTCTGATGAATTCATCCCGAATAATCCCGGCCTGGGTATCAAAAACAGCACTGCTCTTTTTCAGCAGACGATCTATATCGTGCGTGTTCCGTAAACCTACCCGCAGACCACTGCCTTCATAACTGAGGTCTATATTGGATTTTGTTCTGGCGACAAAAGCGGTGCCGTTATAGATAAGATAAACCGGTGTCGTAGTCTGTCCGTCGTCTGTCGTTTTTGTTGCAGAGATCATCAGACAGACACTTTTTTTAGAGAACGGGTCTGCTGCGACCTCCAGTTGCCAGTTATCACGCTCGCTGGCGTAGCTGTTGGCACTGAGGCAGTACAGTAATATCTGTATGACGACCGTTATTTTTTGTCTGGTTATATACATGGCTCTATTATTATTTTTTCATTTCGAACACGGTTAGCATCTTATTGATAAATGTCTGCCTGTCAGCCTCATTGTCAAGGTGATGGGCCAGCGTGTCAAACAATTGCATGAGCGACGAAACTTCCGAGATGTGCCGTTTTATCAGTGCCTGTGTGATCGGGCCGAGATGACCGATCAGCGCCTGTTCTATCTCGGCAAGCTGTATGGTACTGATCTCGATCCCGGCCAGGCTACCGTCTGTCTTGATCGTACGGGGTGCGGGTGGCGAGGTAAATGCACTTATCTGTGATTTCATCTGTTTAATAAATTGATCACGGCTGTTTTTTTCAGGCAGGGTGTCGGCTAGCTTTGAACTCAATTCATCCAGATCGGCTGCTATTTTTGCATTTCGTGTAACCAGCCGGGATGCGATAGGGCCCAGTGTCGGCAATAATAAAGCAGCTATCTTGTCCAGTACCTGCTCATCCCACTGATAACAACGCATTTTCTTCTGAGCGATGGATGTACCGTATCTGCTCGCCGTCTGTGATGAAGTGGCCAGCATGGTACGCGCATCATAAAGTGCTTCGAGCATGGTATCCATGTTTTCATATCGGTGTTCGACATTGCGCGTCATGGCTGTTTTCAGCACCTGGTAGATCGATTCAGGCAGTGTCTCTGAAATAATTTCCAGTATGCTGCCTGTCTCGTCCAGTACCGATTGCAGGATATCCGGTAAGGCTTTGGCTGGAAATGCCTGTCGCCCCATGAGCATCTCATACAGGACCACTCCCAGGGCCCAGACATCTGTTCTGGCATCGACATGTTCACCGCGCAGCTGTTCTGGCGACATGTAAGCCAGCGTACCGATGCTGACACCGGTCTGGGTAAGATGGTTATCTTCGACCTGGGCGATACCAAAATCGAGGACCTTAACCCCACTGTTTTCGGTCAGCATGATATTCGATGGTTTAACGTCACGGTGCACTATGTTGTTCACATGGGCACAGCTGAGACCGAGTGCGACCTGGATAGCTATATCGATGGCCTCGATGGGTAAGATAGCCCCTCGATTAATCCGATCGGCGAGTGTCTCTCCGGCATAACAGGGCATGGTGATATACAGTTGCCCATCCGGGGTTTCACTCACATCATGGATGACACAGATATGTGGATGATCTAACCTTGATGCCGCCCTTGCTTCTGCTAAAAAACGCTGCCGTATCGACATGTCGCTGTTCATGGTGACAGGAAGAAATTTGAGGGCGACATCGCGCTGCAGTTTTTTGTCGTGAGCCTTATAGATGACCCCCATACCCCCTTTACCGATCTGGCCGATGATACGGTAGCACCCTACCTCATCACCCGCAGTAAAAATGTTGGATCGGTTTATCTTCGTTTCGAAGAATTCTTCACCGTCCCATATCTTGCTCTGAGTATCGGCTTTTAGCAGAGCGATTACTTCCTGATGCAGATGTGGATTTTCGCTGCGCAGCTCTGCCAGAAAAACCTGGCGGCTCTCCTCCGGCACAGCCAGTGCGGCTTCGAAGTATGTCTGAATTTTTTCCAGCTCTGTTTCATTCATTTTAACATTTGCCGCTGTGCCTGCGTTTTAGCGTAATAATAGCGGATAAAACGCCATAAAAACAATATATCAAGTTACTGATTTATATAGACTTTTATATTATTTTTAAAATAATTCTCATTTCATGAGGGGATATACCCGAGTTTATCGCTTTACAGGTTAGAGGGCAGAGATTTTCTTTGCTCATACGACCAATACAGAAAGAGGATAAAGCGATGAATAACCCGATTAAACACAAGAGCCGTAAAAACACACAGGCACCGTTGAGCACTGTCATCGTGCTGGCATTGGCGGCAAATCTGGCCGCCTGTGGCGGCGGCGCAGGTACACCTACAGCCACTACATCGCCAGCCACGGCTGATTTTGATAATGAAGTATATAGCCATCAGGCATGGGCGATGCTGTCACCTGAAAAAGAATCCATCAATGAACCGACCGGAAACATCGATGAGACCTTTGAGATCGACGGGATAAAAAAATACCGCTGTACTCGCGAAGAATACAGCATGACCGAAACTCCCAAAGAATTTGTTGCTATCGATCCTGATGAATCCGTCATGTGGCTGGGCAATCTGATACAGGGTTCCAGCCATCTGAATGTGGGCTCTCTCTCCGAGTTATCGATAAGAGAACGTGCGCCTCTCACACTTTCGATCAACCTGCTAAAAAATGACAATTATCGTATCGTTGATAAACCCTCATTATCAACCGTTCAATCAGCCATCGGTGATCTGGTAGAAAGAGCCATAGAAGCAGGTAACGAAGCTTCTTCATCCGTGTATTTCGAATCAGAAGAAGCACACTCCAGCATGCAGACTACACTTGATTTTGGCTTCACTGCAGAATACCTAGGGGCAAGCACCGAGGGTAGATTATCGGTCGATAAAGTTGCCGATGAGAAAACCTATTTTGCTTATTTCATCCAGAATGCTTTCACCGTCAGTATGGAGTTACCCACTGCCCCACATGATATGGTCAGTGATGATCTGACCCAGGATATGCTGGATGATTTAAAAGCCCGCGGCAAGATTGGTGAAGACAATCCACCCCTGTATATCTCAAGCATGACCTATGGCCGTGTGCTTATCTATAAGATCACTTCCAGATATTCTGTAAGTGAGATCAAGTCGGCCATCAATGCCTCTTATGATGGCGGTGTTGCCGGTGGTAGTGTTTCTATCTCGACAAAGGATAAAGAAGTACTAAGTGAAGCACGCATCGAGATCTCGGCTTTTGGTGGCAGGCAGTCGAACATCGAAGCATTGATCAGGGGTGGAAGGCTTGCTGATTACTTCACCGGTGATACACGCCTGGACAATATGCAGCCTATCAGCTTCGAAGTAAGAAACTTACAGGATAATTCGATCGCCGGAATTTCACGCACCACGACATATGATATAAAACAGTGTACCTTTGAAGAGTTTACTGCACCTCCCCGAGGTGAAATCGTAAAAGTATTCTTCGACAAGGTTTATATCCCATACGACTGTGATGCCGGTGTCAATAAAGGTGAGATCTATGGTCGATTTGATGTTATCGCCGGTGATGAATCCGGAAACCTGAAAACGAAACGTATCGTTACTCTAGGTATGAGACGCATACAGAGTGAAAATACTCTGGTCATACCCAAGCAGCAAGGAATTGAGATCGCGAGATACAAGAATCAGCAGTTTCGTATCTCAGGGCAGCTTAAAGATGAAGATGGTGGTGCAAGAGGGGCTGATGATATAGTCGGAAACTGGAATGCCAACCAGAATGATATCTCTAGATTACCGGCAAAGACATACACTAAAAAAGCGGTCGGTAACTGCTCAGGAAAAAATCCGACACTGACATATCGGATCCAGCATGTGAAGTATATTACTGATTAACCCATAGGTTGAGGAAAGGGCTGATACTTTATCAGCCCTTTTTTTGTGCCTGAAGATGAATTAAAAAATTTGCCCGCAAAGAACGCAAATATCTTTTCATGAATTTTACTCTGCGAGCCTGTTTCATATTCATACATTTTCTGAAAACTTAATACCTCTCTGATTGAACAATTTAGAATTAACAGGGTCATATCCCGTTAAGGTCAGTGATAGCTATCTGATATACAAATGTGAACATCCTCTGACTCTGTTTATCCATAAACCCTAACATTGAAAGTGAGAGTTATCTGATGAAGAGAGCTGAACGCGCTGTACGTGAAATCCTTTCTGTTGCCGATATAAAAATCAACGGTGACCGTGACTTCGATATCCAGATCAATCGACCCGAGTTCTATGAGCGTTTCTTTGCCGATGGTGTCATCGGCTTCGGCGAAACCTATATGGAGTCCTGGTGGGATTGTGAGGCACTGGATGTGATGATAGACCGGGTATTACGGGCTGACCTCGAACACGCCATCTCGCCCTACAAGATGTTGATACCTTTTTTCGTATCCAAAATAATTAACCTCCAGCGCCGTTCCCGTGCTTTCAAGATCGGTGAATTCCACTACGATATGGGCAACGATCTCTACCAGATAATGCTGGATAAACGCATGACTTACACCTGCGGATACTGGAAAGATGCCGATGATCTGGAATCTGCACAGGAAGCCAAATTAGATCTGGTCTGTCGCAAGATGGGATTACGACCTGGAATGCGTGTTCTGGATATCGGTTGTGGCTGGGGCAGTTTTGCTGCGTTTGCGGCTGAAAAATACGGTGTCAGAGTAACGGGGGTAACCGTCTCCAGAGAACAGATCGAGCTCGGACAGCAGAAATGTCAGGGCCTCGATGTCGAATTACGCTTACAGGATTACCGAGATGTCGATGAACAGTTTGATCGCATCATCTCTCTGGGTATGTTCGAGCATGTCGGACGCAAGAATTATGCGACCTACATGAAAAAGGTTCGTGATTGCCTGGTGGATGACGGCCTGTTTTTATTACACACGATCGGGACCGATACACCGAAGACCAGCGTCGATCCCTGGACCGATAAATACATCTTTCCCGGTGGTATGCTACCGACACTAAAACAGATGACAGCAGCAAGCGAAGGCATTCTTGTGATGGAAGATCTACATAACTTTGGAACCGATTACGATCCGACATTGATGGCCTGGATGGCAAACGTAGATGCCCATAAAAAAGAATTACAGCAGCTGGGTTATGACGAACCTTTCTACCGCATGTGGCGTTTCTTCCTGCTCGGTGCCGCCGGTGGTTTCCGCTCTCATCGCAACCATCTGTGGCAGATCGTCTATTCGAAAAAAGGGGTCGATGGTGGTTATCAATCGATACGTTAGCTACAGCAAAAATACCACATGATCAGTGCCCTCCTGTAAAAGGGGTAACACAGACCTGTATCAATAAAGCACCCTGCTTACAGGCTAAATCGTTTTACCTGACGTTGCCTGTGCAGATACAGTTTTACTCGTTCAACGTCATGGAGGCTTTCTGAAAATCATTAAACACATTCAATCGGTCACCGGTAAAGCCAATATCTACGACTAATTAACTTTTGTTATCTCTGCATTGGCCTCTTTGTTATGAATAAAAACCATATCATTGCCCGATGCTGATTTGTGGCACGCTATACAGCCTTTATCCATACCTTTTGCTACACGGCCAGCCAGCAGCATGCCTTTAGGGTTATTGTGCAGCTGCCCATTGGGTTTGTATTTCACCCAGAACCAGTTCTTGTCCTCAGGGTCAAAACCGGCCTCACGTTTAGCCATGACAGTTATCGATTTTAGATATTTAGAACGATCAGCCTGAACGGCTTTAATACTGACACCTTTGCCACCGTAGTTTCTTTTTACGATAACACGTCTACCATCGATATTGCCTTCCAGTACTTCTCTCACCGCACCATGAGGCGGGCCACCGACATAAAGTGTTGCAGGCCGGGCATTAAAACCCAGCTTGTCCATGTCATGCCAGAGAGTTTTGGCATATGCGATATCGTCGGCATTGCCAAACGGTGCCTGCATCATCGGTTTGCCGTTTCTGCTCATACCGTAATGACCCGATGAACAGCCTGTAACGAAAAAGGCCGCCATCAGCAATAAGAGTGAATATTTCATTATCATCACCTCGTAGTCTATAATTCACAACATCTGTTCAGCCGCAATCAACTCGCGGGTTGCGCATTACTCCACATCGGCAGACTCGTGCGGTATATGCACTTATCTGGATATCTACTTCCTGCCAATCATAGGCGGTAGACAGCTGATCTGTCCGGGCGTTCATTTATTTGGGGGTTAATGCCACTTTGTGAATTTTTTGTGATAATTCAGGTCTAGCATAGCTCTAGATAAGCTCTGGTTAATTCAGCTGTGAATCATAAGAGTTTCCCTAAACTTTCACTTGCAGGAACTACCGTTGGATCACACCTCACAACCCCGACATCGAGTAACAGACCATAGCCAGACCAGTGGCTCTGCTGATCGCCGCATACTGATCGTTGAAGATGATGCTGATATCAGTCACCTGATCGAAATACATCTGAATGATATCGCCTTCGAGGTCGATGTTGCCAATAATGGTGTCGATGGTCTCAACCGTGCCAGCAATCATGATTATCAATTGATCGTTCTCGATCTGATGTTACCGGGTCTGGATGGGCTTGAGGTCTGTCGTCGCCTCCGTAGTATGTCAGTCAATACACCTGTTTTGATGCTGACGGCCAAATCATCCGAACTCGACAGAGTGTTAGGACTGGAACTGGGAGCAGATGACTACCTGACCAAACCTTTTTCTGTCAAAGAACTACAGGCACGTGTGAAGGCGATATTACGCAGGGTAGAACTTTCGGGCTCACAGAAGAAAACGAGCCCGGATGAACACATCAAGGTTGGGTCTCTGATTATCGATGTAGCTGGTCGTAATGTAACCATAGAAAACAAAACCATAGAACTCACCGTCAAGGAGTTCGACCTGCTATTGCACTTTGCCAGAAACCCGGGGCGCGTCTACAGCCGAGGACAACTACTCGATACCATATGGGGCTATAGTCATAATGGATACGAACATACTGTCAATTCACACATCAACCGGTTACGCAAAAAGATTGAAAATGATCCGGAACGATCACAATATATCGAGACCGTCTGGGGTGTCGGGTATAAGTTCCGAGAATATCGGTAAGATTTTATTCTGAAGACGATCATGTTCAATAGCCTCTACACAAAATTAGTCCTGGTCCTGTTCATCCTTTTTATCGTGATCGGTGGCATCTTCCTGGCTGCTGCACTTTACACAGCACCCATGTATCAGCAGGAGGTCAGCCAGCAATTGAATCGGGACCTCGCTATGTACATAGTGAGAGAACATGTCCTCATCGAAAACGGCAGTGTCCGCCACGATAACCTGGAAGCATTATTTCAGAAGGCGATGATCATCAACCCCAGCCTGGAACTCTATCTACTCGACGAACGGGGTGATGTCATGGCTCACTCTATGCCCGTCGAAAAGGTAAAACGAAAACATGTTTCACTCGAACCGATAAATAATTTTTTATCTGGCACCCCGGAAGGCCTGATCCTGGGTGATGATCCGAGTAATGTGTCTCAACACAAGAGTTTTAGTGTCGCTCCTATCGATTTTGATGGTAAACGCCAGGGTTATATCTACGCCATATTGGGTAGCGAAAAATTTGATCACATAACCGAAATTTTACAACGTAGCCTGATCATGAAATGGAGTGCAGAATCTATTTTTGCCGCGTTGATCTTTGCCTTTGCCGCAGCTCTCATCCTGTTCTTTTTTCTGATGCGAAAGTTACGAGTACTCAATCATTCGATGCAGAGATTCAAGGAGAACGAATTTCAGAACGAAGTTACCCTGATCCGTAGCAAAGACACACCCGGCGATGAGATCGATAATATGACCCAGACCTTCCAGGAGATGGCCCGCCATATACATTCACAGATGAATCAATTACAGGAAACAGATTCACTCCGTCGTGAACTGGTAGCGAATGTGTCACACGATCTACGGACCCCTCTGGCCTCACTCAGTGGTTACATCGAGACTCTGTTACTCAAGTCATCTGCACTATCCGAGGAAGAGAAAAAAAATTATCTCCAGATCGCCTTCGAAAATTCAAAACGGCTTTCGACCCTGGTCGAAGAACTTTTCGAACTGGCGAAGCTGGATGCCAATGAGATACAACCTCAGTATGAATCATTCTCATTAGCTGAATTAAGCTATGATGTCTCTCACAAATTTCGTCTGCGTGCGACCGAGAAACGTATCACACTGGATATCGATGTCGATGAGGCCATCCCCTACGTAGATGCAGATGTCGGTATGATAGAACGAGTACTGGACAACCTGATCGACAACTCATTCAAACATACGCCGGAAGGCGGATGTATCCGGCTGCAATTATCCAGTGCCAGCAAGACGGTCCGTGTCGCCGTTTCAGATACGGGCTATGGCATCGACGAGAAAGAGATTCCGCATATATTCAAACGCTTTTATAAAAAGGCAGATGCGAAGGCCGGACTCGGCCTCGGGCTGGCTATCGCTGCGCGTATAATAGAGCTGCACGGTGACAGTCTATCTGTTGACAGCGTACTGCACCAGGGCACGACTTTCCGCTTCAG
>DROB01000271.1 GCA_011321985.1 Gammaproteobacteria bacterium
TCTCTGCGTCTCGGCAATTGCTCCTGCATTGCCCTACTTACGGGCATCCTGCCCTAATCTGCGTCTCTGCGGTAACCCTATCTACGAAAAAAACTAAAAAAGGTTTTATTGGCGTTTTTTTCGTGTTCTTTGCCTCCTTGGTGGCAAAATGTTTCTAAATCTTTCAACGTCCGCTTTGCGCCGTAAACAGTCCTTCCGGTAGTCACCACACGCATAAAATTCAAATTCTGAAACATTCATAACCACCCAACACATGCTACACTCATACAAACGGGTAACAGCGGCATCCGCCACAACAAAATAATAAATATAAACCTCTCATGGACCAAGATCGTTCACAAAAAACTGAAGATCAGATTCTTGCATTGTCTGAAGCGATGGAGACAGGAACCATGCAGCATGCCCGCGGCATGCTGAACGAACTCAGTCCCGCTGAAATCGCAAACCTGCTCGAATCTCTGCCCCATAACGAACGCAACATCATCTGGGAACTGGTCGACTCAGAGAAAGAAGGTGAAATTCTTATCCAGCTGGGTGAAGAACTACGCGCCACACTGATCCGGGATATGTCACTACAGGACCTGGTCAGCGCCACAGAAGGCATGGATGTCGACGATCTCGCTGACTTCATCCAGTCGCTACCTGATCGCGTCACAACACAGGTATTGACATCACTCGACACGCAACACCGGGAACGCCTGGAAGCCGTCCTGTCTTACCCAGAGGACAGTGCTGGTGGTCTGATGAATACCGACACCATCACCGTGCGCAGTGAAGTGACCCTGGATGTGGTACTGCGCTATCTGAGAAGGATGGATGAAATGCCCGAACACACCGACAGCTTATTCGTGACCACACGCAACAACCTTTTTGTCGGCACTCTACCATTATCAAAGATATTGACCAGCGATGTCGAACTTACCGTCGCAGACGTGATGAAACGTGATACCGAGGTCATCAGGGCCAGCATGGAAGATGATGATGTCGCTAAAATATTTGAAACACATGACCTGATCTCAGCACCGGTCGTTGATGAAAATATGAAATTACTGGGCCGGATCACTGTCGATGACGTGGTCGATGTCATCCGTGAAGAAGCCGAGCATTCCGTCCTTGGTATGGCAGGTTTAACCGAAGAAGAAGATTTATTCGCTCCCGCATTACCCAGTGCCCGGAGACGTGCTATCTGGTTAGGTATCAACCTGATCACTGCCTTCCTTGCCTCCTGGGTCGTTTCCAATTTTGAAGGCACACTGGAAAAAATCGTTACCATCGCCGTTCTTATGAATGTCGTCGCGAGCATGGGTGGCATCGCAGGTACACAGACACTCACCCTGGTCATCCGAGGACTGGCACTCGGACAGGTGAGCCGTAGCAACCGAAGCTGGCTGGTCAACAAGGAGATCATCGTTGGCCTGCTAAACGGTATCGGCTGGGCACTGGTCATCGCTATCATCGCCGTATTCTGGTTCCATGATGTCAATATCGGTTATGTCATCGCCGCTGCAACCATCATCAATTTATTCGTCGCCGCTTTTTCCGGTGTCGCCATACCCATCATCATGCACAAACTCAACATCGATCCAGCGATCGCTGGCAGCGTAGTATTAACGACCATTACAGATATCGTAGGCCTGTTTACTTTTCTTGGTCTCGCCACGCTGTTCTTACTATAATGTACTCACTCATAACCCACTTTTTGGTAACCCGGTTACTTTAAAATATAGCACTATTTATATATTTTCTCACAAGGAACAACAATGAAAAAAACCTTTATCCTTAGCCTGATATTATGCTCCTACATCCTGTCATTATCGGCTCATGCTGATATCAAAAAATTCACCTCTCATGATCTCGACATGAGTCACCTCAAAGGTGTCAAAGACAAGAAGAAACGCTTCTTCAATTTTTTACGCCCTATCGTCATCGATGAGAATGCCAAAATTCTAGCCCTGAGAAAAAAACTGGTCGATGCTCGTAAAAACAGGAACAATCATGAGCTGGTCGCAAAAACAGCAGAGAAGTATCACGTCAAATGGACCACAGGAGAAGAGAGCTGGAAAAAACTGCTGGAACGTGTTGATGCCGTAGCCCTGGAGCTCGTTCTGGCACAGAGCGCCAATGAATCGGCCTGGGGACAGTCACGTTTTGCTAAAGAGGGAAATAACTTTTTTGGACAATGGTGTTACAGAAAAGGTTGCGGCATCATCCCGAAAAAACGCGACAAAGGCACAAAACACGAAGTTGCAAAATTCAAGAGCGTCAATGATTCTGTTGCCAGCTATATCCGGAACATCAATAACATGCGCGTCTACTCTCCGCTGCGAGACATCCGTAGAAAAAATCGTGCAGCCGGTAAAAAACCAGATGCAAACGCACAGGCAGGTGGCCTCATAAAATATTCGACCCGCCGCGAAAAATACGTAAAAGAGATCCGCTCCATGATCCGGGTAAATAAAAAACTGATGCTTGGGAAATAGGTTTTACAAACTCACGGCCCATGAATGAACGTTCCTTGCTGGTTGAAAACAGGCGATTTATACGTTTAATTTAACCTCTGCTCGCGGAATAAATTCCGCTCCTACAAGTGCACCAACCAGGAGCGGCTTGCAAACCGCGATGCCACACTTTTAACCAATAGGCCGCTAACGCCATAAGCGGACATTTAAAAAAATATTTTTTTGCCGCGAAGGACGTGCCCGAGCGAAGCGACAAATACCCTTGGGGTGCAAAAAGCGCGAAGAAAAGCTTAAAAATAAAATCAAAAGATTTTCACCACAGAGGTCACGGAGGACACAGAGAAAAACTTTATTTTTTTGTAGGTCGGGCACTGCCCGACGGTTCATGCTCGTTACTCTGACGCATCGGTGGGCAATGCCCACCCTACAAAAAATGTCAAAAAGCCGTGTTTTTCTCTGTGTCCTCTGTGGTGAAATTGTTTTTAAAGGGTCAATGCAAACGTCGGGTTACGCTGCGCTAACCCGGCCTACGAAAAAAACTAAAAAAGGTTTTACTGGCGTTTTTTTCGCGCTTTTTGCGCCCTTCGCGGCAAAAATGTTTCTAAATCTTTCAACGTCCGCTTTGCGTCGAAGCTGCCTTTTAATTTTGTGCTGTAGCAGTGAGATATCCCTAACTTATCTTCCGACGGCTCGCTTGCATACGCAGACGCAGCGCATTCAACTTGATAAATCCATCAGCATCTTTATGGTCATAGGCACCACCATCATCTTCGAAGGTGGCGATGTTTTCATCGAACAGAGAATCATCCGATTTACGGCCCACGACATCCACGTTGCCTTTATACAGTTTGACGCGTACCACACCGTTCACATACTGTTGCGAGGCATCGATCATCTGTTGCATCATCTCGCGTTCAGCACTCCACCAGTAGCCGTTGTAGATCAGTTTGGCATACCGTGGCATCAGCTCATCTTTCAGGTGCGCCACTTCACGATCGAGGGTCAGCGATTCCATACCACGATGCGCACGCAACATGATCGTGCCACCCGGTGTTTCATAGCAGCCGCGTGATTTCATGCCGATGTAACGATTCTCTACGATATCCAGTCGACCGATACCATTCTCCCCACCTACCCTGTTCAGCTCGGTCAGGATCTGTGCCGGAGTCATGGTGTTACCGTCGATAGCGACGATATCACCTTTTTCGTAACTTAACTCCAGATAGGTCGCTTCGTCTGGCGCATCTTCCGGTGACACGGTCCAGCGCCACATATCCTCTTCGGCCTCTGCCCAGGGGTCCTCCAGGATGCCGCCTTCGTATGAGATGTGCAACAAGTTCGCGTCCATCGAATACGGTGATTTTTTACCTTTATCAAAATCGACTTCGATACCATGATCGGCTGCATACTTCATCAATTTCTCACGAGACAGTAGATCCCACTCTCGCCATGGCGCGATAACATGTACACCCGGTTTCAGCGCATATGCACCCAGTTCAAAACGGATCTGGTCATTACCCTTACCCGTAGCACCATGAGATATCGCATCGGCACCGGTAGCATTGGCTATCTCCACCATGCGTTTCGCGATCAATGGACGGGCGATCGATGTACCTAATAGATACTCACCTTCATACACCGTATTGGCACGAAACATGGGGAACACATAATCACGGACAAACTCTTCGGTGAGGTCATCGATATAGATCTCTTTCACGCCCAAGGCTTCGGCCTTACCTCGCACCGGCTCCACTTCTTCACCCTGACCGATGTCAGCAGTGAACGTCACCACCTCACACTGGTATTCATCCTGCAACCACTTCAAAATAACAGAAGTATCAAGACCGCCTGAATAGGCAAGTACGGCTTTTTTAATCTTTGGTTTTGCAGACATGGGAGTTCCGGTTGTGAGTTCTTTAAAGAGGTGCGGATTATACTTAAAAACAAAAACTTATTCACCATAGAACCCTCTTTCTATCTTTGCCAGACACGAAGAAAAAAGTGACTAACTGTAAAACACCCTATGTTTTAGTTTGCCGTTGATGCTCAAATGATGCTCAAACCAAAAAACTCTGCGTTTCTATCTGCGTCTCTACGATAAAACGTCTCTTAGGCCAACACCTATATTAAATTCGACTAAAGTAACCATAGCTTCTATAATTGCGCCCCTGACTCACCGGAAAACCCTATACCGTTCCGCGAGTTATTAATAAAAACGAATAAATTCCATTAAGTTGCGCTAATTTTCATTAAAATGACGCGATTTGAGCCGAATGTGCGAGATTGAGATGACAGAGTTACGTGATATTGACCCACTGGAAACCCAGGAATGGCTGGATGCATTAAAGGCCGTCATAGAGAATGAAGGTGTCGAACGGGCACATTTTCTGCTTGAGCAGTTAATTGACAATGCTCGTCGCAGCGGTGCCAACCTGCCTTTTACTAATAATACCGCTTATCTGAACACGATTCCGACCCACCTGGAACAGCGCACCCCTGGTAATCCAGAACTGGAAAACCGTATTCGCTCCTTCATCCGCTGGAATGCGATGGCGATGGTGGTACGTGCCAATAAAGAAAGCTCAGAACTCGGTGGTCACATCGCCAGCTTCGCTTCAGCTGCCACCCTGTATGACGTTGGTTTTAATCATTTTTTCCATGCACCGACACCCGACCATGGGGGTGATCTGGTCTTCATGCAGGGCCACTCTGCTCCCGGTATCTACGCCCGCGCTTACCTCGAAGGCCGCCTCGATGAAAGCCATATGGATAAATTCCGCCAGGAAGTAGACGGTGGTGGCTTATCGTCTTATCCTCATCCGTGGTTAATGCCCGACTTCTGGCAGTTCCCGACGGTATCTATGGGTCTCGGTCCCATCATGTCTATCTACCAGGCCCGATTTATGAAATACCTGCACGATCGTGGCATAGCCAGGACCGAAGGACGTAAGGTCTGGGCTTTCTGCGGTGATGGAGAAATGGATGAACCCGAATCATTAGGCGCGATCTCACTGGGTGGCCGCGAGAAACTGGACAACCTGATCTTCGTCATCAACTGTAACCTGCAACGCCTCGACGGTCCGGTCCGTGGCAACGGCAAAATCATCCAGGAACTGGAATCTGTTTTCCGGGGTGCTGGCTGGCATATCATCAAGGTTATCTGGGGTTCCTACTGGGACCCACTGCTGGCCAAAGACAAAGATGGACTATTGAGCAAGCGAATGGAAGAAATAGTCGATGGCGATTACCAGAACTACAAAGCCAAAGATGGCGCATTCGTCCGTGAACATTTTTTCAATTCACCCGAGTTAAAAGCCATGGTCGCCCATATGTCCGATGACGACATCTGGCGACTAAACCGCGGTGGCCATGATCCACACAAGGTTTATGCCGCGTATAAAAATGCCATGGAACATAAGGGGCAACCCACTCTGATCCTGACCAAAACCGTAAAAGGCTACGGTATGGGCGAAGCTGGAGAAGGTCAGAACACCACACATTCACAGAAAAAAATGGATATAGAAGCACTGAGTGCTTTTGCCAAACGCTTCAATATCCCGGTCAATGAAGAACAGATCAAAAAAGCCGAATATTATAAACCAGATGAAGACAGTGCTGAATTGAAATATATGCACGAACGCCGTCAGGCCCTGGGCGGATATCTACCCTCTCGCACCCATCTGGCAGCGCCGCTGGAAATACCGGCACTGTCGACATTTGATGCTCTGTTAAAAGGCTCAGGTGAGCGCGAGATGTCCACCACGATGGCATTCGTACGCATCCTCACTACACTGGCACGGGATGAAAAAATTGGCAAAAACATCGTTCCCATCGTACCGGATGAAGCACGCACATTCGGCATGGAAGGCATGTTCCGCCAGCTTGGCATCTACTCATCCGTGGGGCAGTTGTACGAGCCACAGGATAAGGCACAGGTGATGTTCTACAAAGAGGATAAAAACGGGCAGATACTGGAAGAAGGCATCAACGAAGCGGGGGCCATGTCATCATGGATCGCAGCCGCCACAGCATATAGCTCACATGGCGTAAACATGATCCCCTTTTACATCTATTACTCCATGTTCGGTTTCCAGCGTATCGGTGATCTGGCATGGGCTGCTGGCGATATGCAGGCAAGGGGCTTCCTTATCGGTGCAACCGCAGGTCGTACCACCCTGGCTGGCGAAGGCCTGCAACACCAGGACGGTCACGGTTTAATCGTCGCATCGACCATTCCTAACTGTGTCGCATACGACCCCTGTTTTGCTTACGAGATAACCGTAATCATTCATGATGGTATGCGCCGCATGGTCCACGAACAGGAAAATGTGTATTACTACATCACCTCGATGAACGAAAACTACGTGATGCCGGAAATGCCTAAAGGCGCTGAAAAAGGCATCTTAAAAGGCATGTACCGATTCAGTTCAGACAAGGCTAAAAAAGGCGAACATAAAGTTCAGTTATTCGGCAGTGGTACCATCCTGCGTGAAGTCATCGAAGCAGCAGAACTGCTTAAGAAAGACTGGAAAGTCAGCGCCGATGTCTGGAGCATCACCAGCTATAACGAACTAGCTCGCGAAGCTGTAGACTGCGAACGCTGGAATATGCTGAACCCA